>WJJR01000429.1 GCA_014729565.1 Candidatus Zixiibacteriota bacterium
GATGAAGAGAACGCCCTGCTGGCCCTCTCGTTTCTCGGTGTCGAGGATCTGGGCGATGATTACGTCTATGAGGGCTGGATCCTCGTCGATGGCACGCCGATTTCGACAGGCACATTCACCGTCGATGACATGGGTGTTCCGGACAACACCCAGTTTATGGTCAATAGTGCTCACCTGGCCGCTGCCACCAAGTTCATCCTGACTATCGAACCCTCGCCCGACCCGTCACCCGATCCCTCGGTGACCAAATACCTCGCCGGCGAGTTCAGTGGTAATTCGGCCAACCTGACCGTGGCCGACGGTGCCGCACTGGGCACGGACTTCAACGGTGCAAACGGAGACTACATCTTGAACACACCGTCGACCGCGGACGATGACAGCGACTACGCCAACGGTATCTGGTGGCTCGACCCAAACGCCGGTCCCGGCCCCAGCTTGACTCTCCCCAACCTCCCCAATGGCTGGGTCTACGAAGGCTGGGTTGTGGGCAACAGCGGACCGATCAGCACCGGACGATTCACGTCGGTTTCCGGTGATGATTCCGACCTTGCCGGACCCACGTCGGGCGATGATCCGCCACCACCATTCCCCGGGCAGGACTTTATCGATCCGGGCATTGATCTGACACTGGGATACGCGGCAGTGATCAGCGTGGAACCCGAGCCCGACAACAGTCCCGCTCCGTTCACGCTAAAGCCACTCGTCGACTCCGACATCGACGATGTCGGCATCGGCACACCACAACCGATGGACAACATGTCCGGTTCATTGCCAACTGGCACAGCTATGCGATAGCCAAGCGCAATCACAACGGGCGGCATCCTCCCTACGCCGCCCGTTGTCCCACTTTGTCATCTTTGCAGTTTCGTGGAGGTTCCCGCATCAGCCGACCCCCAATCGGGAAGTGATCTCCATTCCATTGGAACAAGTTCCGGGAGTGTCGGTTAAATACAGGACTTGGCACGCCACCGATGTCGATCCTTTCCAGGCTGAGTGCAGGTTGATTGGTCGTGGATTACGGCCGTGCTAAAGCTGTATATTCAACATGATGATCCGGCGCTTCCTCACCCGAGTTATCCTATTGTGCACAATAGGTTTAGTTTCCCTGTCGTGTGGGGGAAACTCCTCTGAATCCAGCGGCAGCAACCCCTCCGGAACGCTGATCCCGGCCGTCGAAGCCGCACAGGCCCAATACGGAACACTCCCGCTGACCGAACGGCTCAGCGGCGTCGTCAGAGCCAAGAACCAGGTGGCCATCTATTCCGAAGTGTCCGCCCCGATAATTCGGGTGCACGTCGAAAATGGCGATCTTGTCGGCGAGGGTGATCCACTGATCAGCCTGCGGGCCACCGAATTCGAAGAACGGCTCAAACAGGCCAAAGCAAATCTTCAGATCGCCGTCGCCCAGACCCGTCAGGCCGAGGCCGAACTCAACCGGATCAAATCGGAGCTGCGTCGCGCGCAATCGCTCGCCGAGAAAAACCTGAGTTCCGAAGCGGAATTGGAGATGATCACGACGCAGTTTGAATCCGCCGACGCGGACGTTGCCCTCGCCCGGGCGCGGGTCGAGCAGGCGCAGGCCCAGGTGGATGAGCGCCAGGAAGAACTCCAACAAACCGTCATCCGCGCACCGGTCGACGGGACCGTCGGTAACCGCAATGCCGAAGTCGGCATGCTGGTCACCAGCAACACGCGCCTGTTTACCCTCGGACAGCTCGACAGCATCCGCGTGGAGATCGTGCTCACCGACCGCATGCTGAACTATATCGAAACGAAACAGCGCACCGACATTGTGGCCGACGCACTCCCGTCGGGATCGATCCGGGCGCAGCTCTCACGCATTTCGCCGTTCTTGCATCCGGTCACACACAGCACCGATGCCGAGATCGACCTGTCGAATCCCGACAATCGGCTGAAGCCGGGGATGTTCGTGACGGTTGATGTGCATTACGGCGAAAGCGAGCAGGCCACCAAGATTCCGCTCAGCGCACTGTACGAAAATCCAACCACCGGAGGCACCGGCGTCTATGTCGCCGCCGACTCCCTGGATCGTTTCATATCCCAGCGCGAAGGCGGCGTCGAATCGAAGGCACTCACCGAACCGGTGGCTTTCGATTTCGTACCCGTCGAGGTGATCGCGCGTGGACGCATGGACGTTGCGGTCACCAACGTGCAACCCGACCAGTGGGTGGTCACGATCGGGCAGGATTTGTTTGCCGGCCAAAAGGGTACAGCGCGCGTGCGCCCGGTCACATGGCAGCGTGTCGAACAATTGCAGACTTTGCAGCGCGAGGATCTGGTCCAGGACCTGATGCAGAGCCGACAGGCGGCCACTCCCGACTCGGCCTCCCTCGATCATCAACAAGCCACACCACAGTAGCCAAGACCGATGAATATCACCAGGATCGCCGTAAACCGCCCGATTGCCACGACGATGGTGTTTCTCATCATCATCGTGCTCGGTGTGATGGCATTCCGTTTTCTGCCGGTCGATTTGCTGCCGCCGATTGAGTATCCGCAACTCACGGTGGCCACCTCGTACCCGAACGTCGGCCCCGAAGAGATTGAAACGATCATCACCGATCGGGTTGAGAACGCTGTCGCCAGCGTTCCGAACATCGAGGAGATACGATCCAGCTCCGAGGAAGGACGCAGCCGGGTGCGCCTGGAGTTCGCACAGGGGACGAACGTCGACATGGCCGCCAACGATGTCCGTGCGGCGCTCGACCGCATCCGTGACGATCTGCCGCCCGAAGTCGAATCACCGCGCCTCTGGAAGTTCGATCCGGATAATTTCCCCGTCGCCATTTTGGGGGCCCGCGGCACCCACTCGATGGCCGACCTCACGCTCATTTTGGAACGGGAAATCGCGCAGCGCTTTGAGCAAGTACCGGGTGTCGGTTCGGTCGATGTCTGGGGTGGCATCTACCGGGAAATCGAAGTGCAACTCAAGCGCGACCGGCTCATCTCCAGCCAGCTCTCGGCGGCCGACGTGCGCGAGGCCTTGCAGCGCGAAAACGTGACCCTTCCCGGCGGTGACATGCGGGAAGGCACCACCGATATGTACATCCGCACGCGCGGCGAATTCCAATCCATCGGCCAAATCGCCCAGACCATCATTACGGTCATCGACGGGAAGCCGATTCGCGTCGGCGACGTGGCCGAAGTGGTCGACGAATACGAGGATGTCAACCGGCTGGTACAGATTGACGGTCAGCCGATGGTGCGTCTCGGCATCCGCAAGCAGTCCGGCGCCAACACCGTCGCCGTCGCCGCCGATGTGCGCGACGTCATGCACGAGATCGATCTCGAACGTGATGACATCGAATTAATGATGATCATCGACCAAAGTGAGTTCATTCAGGATTCGATCAACAACGTCCAGAACGCCGCGCTCTGGGGCGGGCTGCTCGCAGTCTTTATTCTCTACCTGTTCTTACGCAACGGCTCCACCACGTTTATTATCGCACTGTCGATTCCCATTTCGATTATCGCGACATTTGCATTGCTGTTCTTTAATGGCCTCACGTTGAACCAGATGAGCTTCGGCGGATTGGCATTGGGCATCGGCCTGATTGTCGACAATGCCATTGTCGTGCTCGAAAACATCGTGCGATTGCGTGAAGACCGCGAGGATTTGCAGACGAGCGCCCTCGTCGGAACCAAACAGGTGTCCGGCGCGATTGTGGCGTCGACCTTGACGACCTGCGTGATCTTTCTCCCGGTCGTCTTCATGCAGACCATCTCCGGCATGCTGTTTCGGGAACTGGCGCTGGTGGTCGTGTTCGCATTGGCGTGTTCGTTGTTGGTCGCGCTGACGCTCGTGCCGATGCTCAGCAGCCGCTATCTGTCCGTCCGTCCGCGTGAGGAGGCGGATGCCGAGAAGCAACAGTCGCGATTGGGACGGTTCTTCACTCGTCTGGAAAACAACTACTCCGCGTTCCTGGAGAAGGCACTGGCACATCGCAAGATTGTCTTTGCAATCACCGGCGCCTTGTTGGTCGGCACGGTTTTGCTGTGGCCGCTTCTGCCGATTGAACTGGCTCCGCAAACCGATGCCGATGAAATTGACGTTGAACTGGAAATGGCTCAGGGAACCAACATCGCGGTGGTCAATCAGTATCTCCAGGAACTGGAAGTGATCGTCCGCGACGTCGTTCCCATGGATCAGGTCGAGCACCTGACGGTGGAAATGCGGCCCGGTGATGCCGAAGTGGAAATCTCTCTGAAGAGCGCCGACGAACGCGACATCAACAGCTTCGCGTTGGCGGATCGCATCCGCCGTCATGTCCAGGGACAAATCCCCGGCGCCGACATCAGAGTCGAAGCACAATCCGGCCTGTGGATGCTGCGGCGGCTGTTTGGGTCCGGCGGCGGCGCTGCGGTAGAATTGGAGCTGCGTGGCTACGATCTCGCCATGGCCGACCGCCTCGCGGATGACATTAAAACCATTATGGAACGCGCGCCGGAGATCGCCGACGTCCGCATCAGCCGCCGCGAGGGACGCCCCGAGCAGAACCTGATCGTCGATCGCGAAAAGATCGCCGAATTGGGATTGAGCGTCAGCCAGGTCGCCAACGTGATTCAAACCAATGTCGGCGGCAGCCGCGCCGGTGTCTTTCGTGAGGGCGGTGAAGAGTTTCCCATCGTCGTCCGATTGCAGCCCGAGGATCGCCTCAGTACCCAGGACATTCGCAATGTGTCGGTCCGCGGCACGGGCGGAGAGATCATTCCCATCTCCAGCGTCATCAATACCGAGCGACGCCGCAGCCCGACCGAAATCGATCGCGTGAACGGCCAGCGGGTAACGTATATCACCGCTAATCTCGTCAGCGGTGCCGCCCTCGGCGACGTGGTCGGCGAATTGCGCGATGAACTCCGCGACGTTCCTCTACCGCGCGGATTCTCCCTTGTGTTCAGCGGCGAATACGAAGAGCAGCAGAAAGCACAATATGACTTCCTTCTGTCCATCATCATGGCAGTAATCCTGATCTACATGGTTATGGCGGCGCAGTTCGAACGGTTTCTCGATCCGGTCATTGTGATGGTGTCTGTACCGCTCGCGTTTATCGGTGTGGTGCCGACTCTGTTGATTACCGGTACATCGCTGAACATGCAAAGCCTGATGGGGATTATCATGCTGATTGGCATTGTGGTCAACAATGCCATCGTGTTGGTCGACTACATCAACCTGATGCGGCGCGAGAAGCAGATGAACGTCCACGATGCAGTGATCACCTCCGGACGGTTACGTCTGCGCCCCATCCTGATGACCGCCAGCACCACCGTGCTCGGCATGCTACCGTTGTCGTTCGGCACCGGCGCCGGCGGTGAAATCCAGGCCTCGCTCGCACGCGCGGTCATCGGCGGATTAGTGGTCTCCACCCTGATCACACTCATTCTCATCCCGGTCACCTATACGTCGATTCACAACGTCATCGGCCGACTCCGCACCAGATCGTAGAACACCGAGGTGCCCCACCCTAATGATGGATCGACTCTGTCGATCCATCATTAGGGTGGGGTCAGATTGTTGAACCATAAAACCAAAAAAGTGAAGAGCACGTCACTTGTCATCCGGCGATTACCCTCGACTCACCGAGCGATCGTCAGTATATAGTTCCACTTGTCTGTCTGAGTCGACTATATGGACTTTCTCCTCATCGCCATCGCCGCTCTGCTGGTCTCCGGTCTTACGCTGTACTCCGGTTTCGGTCTGGGTACGCTACTGATGCCGGTCTTTGCGTTGTTCTTGCCGGTGGACATTGCCGTCGCATCGACAGCGGTCGTGCATGGCGCCAACAGCCTCTTCAAGGTCCTGGTGGTCGGACGGCATGCCGATCGCGGAATTGTCTGGCGATTTGGTGTCCCGGCGATTCTGGCCGCCTTCGTCGGCGCGGCCGCTCTGGGATATGTATCCCAACTCGGCCAGTGGACACAGTATTCAGTGGGTCCCCACAACGCTGTCATCACTCCACTCAAAGTGATCATGGCCGGTCTGATGCTCGCATTTGCGTTCTTCGAACTCCTTCCGCGTCTTCGGGAATTCACCATCGATCAACGCTATTTGTCGCTGGGTGGTGTTCTGTCGGGCTTCTTTGGCGGCCTCTCGGGGCATCAAGGTGCGCTGCGCTCCGCCTTTCTGGCCAAAGTAGGCATTCCCGCGACCGCCTTCGTAGGCACCAATGCAGCCATCGGTTTCTTAGTGGATCTGGCCCGCATTACGATCTATGCGGTTATGGTCTTCCTCGGTGGCGCACTCGATCCTTTTGCCGGCAATCAATGGCCCCTCATTGTCACCGGAATCATCGCCGCCTTCACTGGTGTGTTGATCGGCAAACGCTTCCTGCATAAGATCACCATCAGCCGCGTACAGACCCTAACCGGAGTATTATTGGTCCTGATCGCTCTGGGCCTTGGCAGCGGCTTGATTTAGTTAAGCTTCTGTTCGTGCGAAGTCACGCCAGACCATACTGCACAATTCAGATGTCATCCCCGACCGTCCTTCGCGATAGCGAAGGACGAGAGTGGGGATCCAGTGTCTTTTTACCAAGAATCCAACACAATATGGGGTGCCCCACCCTAACCGCCCGGCGACAAAGTCACCGGATGGTTAGGGTGGGCCCGGCACACAAAACAACCACGGCGGCAAACGCCCCAAAGCCCGCTTCAGCGGGCTTAACGCATTCTAACACCCGGCTTCAGCCGGGTGTACCGGAAGCCATTGCCCAGTTCAAAAACCGCTTCAACGGTTTTCCCCCAGCCTCGAAGCATCCTGTCAAAACCCCCATCACCCCCGCTTTCCCATTTGAATTCGGCCACCCATCACATTACCCATTAACCAGACAACACCGTACTCCGTGGAGGTCCCCATGCGTCATGGCACAGCCCTTCTGTTCACACTCGTTGCAGTCACAATCGGCCTGGTCACGGTACCGGCCCTCGCCTGCACCAACTTCATGGTGACCAAGTCGGCGTCATCCGACGGGTCCACGATGGTCACCTACACC
>WJJR01000430.1 GCA_014729565.1 Candidatus Zixiibacteriota bacterium
CTGTCATGAATGGCAAAGTTCGAAGGCCGCAGGATATCCAGCGATCCGTCGACAGTCACCGGTTCTTCAAACGCCGTACTCCAGCTATCACCCTGATCGAACGACCAGTACACGACTCCCCTGCCGCCGTCGTCGGTGTTGTTGACGCCTGCATACCACGCACCGCTGTAATCACGGACGTCCATAATGTGAAGGACTCCTCTGATGGGACCGCATTTCGCCCACCCCGTGTCGTCGCGGAGATAGATCGAACAGAATTCATCATACGGCCGCCCCGGTGTGAAATCGGTCGCCTCAACGCCGGCGATCGCCAGCGTTCCATCCAGCAGGGAATACTTGGCCACGCAGAGTTCGTTAATCGTATACTGCTCATCAATAAATTGATGATCCGACAATCGCAGCGAAATGAGATCGGTCGTGCAGTCTTCGCAATTGCAGGTCCCACGTCCGATGTGCAGACGGCCATCATAGCAGGTCAACGCACGGATGCCTCGTTCAGTGCCGGGGGGAATGGGAATCGAGCCATCGTCGGGGAACACGAGTTCATCGCAGATGAGTTCGTACTTCAATTCTTGTACGTCTGCGGGAAATGACGTTCCGACGGCGCGGTCCGCGGCCCCTAAGACAGACACAATGATCACACCGGCAACCAGGAAAAAGCGGCAATATCTCATCTTGGCATCCCTCCACTTGTGTTTGGCCCAATCCCCGGGCCCGTCGGCCCTCACTCCGACGGGCCCGCTCGCGTCAGCCACTGGCCTCAGCAGTTGACTACAAACACGGATCCACCGGCGGCGGCCCGTTGAAGAACAGGTGCTGGATTAAGAGGTTCAGGTCGACGGCGTCAGCGGCAGCGTCGTTGTTGAAGTTAGCGCGCGTTGTTGGGCAGAGTGGATCTTGGGGGTCGGGTCCGTTGAAAAAGAGCGCGTTGATCTCCTGGTTGAGATCAACGGCATCGCGTACGCCATCCGCATTGAGATCGCCCTGCCAGGGACAGTCGCAGTCGCTCGTGCCCCCACTGTCGACACCGTACCAATATCCGATGCCAGCCTCATAGCTCGCGCTCGCCGCGGCGCCAATCGCCGTCTGTCCCGCACTCGTTTGAGCATCGTAGCTGGCTGATGACACCGTCCCACCGCCCGCATTGATCGATTGCCACGATACCGTGTAGGTACCCGCTCCTTGCGTGCGCAACCGCGGTTCCTGCTCCATAGTGGGAGCAGGTACCGCGCTGCTGGTTGGAGACGGCGTTGATGGTGCTGCCGGAACTCCCGCCGTTGCTTTTTGCCCCGACGGGCGAGTTGTCTCAGATGGTTGAACTCGGTTCGCCGTCGGAGTTGTTTTGACAATCCCCGATCGGTCGGTCGCTGGTGGCTTGGACTTGGCAAACGCACCAGTCACAAGCATCAGGCCAAGTGCCGTAAGCACGGCAATTTGCAATGATCGTATGGTTGTTGTCATCGTCATCACCTCACTGTGAGAATGTGTTCTCGTTGCGACTCAGCGGTGCATCTACTGACGTTCCGCGAGAAGCTGCTTCACGAGGTTCTCGAGTTCGGTGATGCGCGATTTCAGATCCTGATTCTGTTGATGCAAGCCTTGGATGGCCGCGAGCGCGACACCATCAGCATCGACCGTTGCGATTGACTTGTCGTTGCTGCCCAAACCGAACGTGGCGTAGAAATCCTGAGAGACCGGGCCAAGATGTGCAATCTCGGATCCTTCCTTCTTGTAATTCCAGAGAGTGATCTTCAGTTCCGAGAGCTTGTTCAGCAATTCCCGTTTGTCGATCTCGTTGAAGTTCTCTTTGAGATTACGATCTGATGAATTCGACCACGTTCCACCCAATGTTAGATGGGCACCAGTTGACGTCGTCAGAAGGTCAGTCGCATCATCTCGAATGTTCACCCACTCGGCACCATCATCGAAGCGGGAGCCGCCGTCTGCACGGACACGGAATTGGTCTGCTCTTTCAGAGGCAACGTCGGCATTTGTGTGATCGGCCCAGACGAAAGATCCGTCGTGTATGGCCTGTGCCCTTCGTCCTGCGGCGAACGACGCCCAACCAGTCGCATCATTCAGCAGGCCCCCTGGAATCATCGAATGCAGCCCGCTGGCGGAGTTTGTTTGCCCTCCGGAGACAGCCGAATGTGTTCCGGATGCTGAATTTCCCAATCCTCCGGAAATGGCGGCGCCTCGACTTGACGCCGTGTTATTGTTTCCACCCGCAACGGTGCTGGCATAACCCGATGCGGAATTGTTGTACCCGCCACTAATGGTCGCCGAGTCACCACTCGCCGTGTTGTTGTATCCGAAACACGTTGCCCAGGTAGCACCCGTGCTGTTTTCGCCCATCACGATCGAACCCTTACCGACGATGCTGCCTTCCGGCGTGATTTGCAAGTTGGTGTCGGCGGCCATGGTGCCATCTTTGCGGAGGAACGGCGCACTGGTAAAGGCAATCCGCCCGCCGCTGGTGGTGGCGTCCATCGCCAGACGTGTGTTGCCAGCGTCGTCAGCGAGATTGATGTCGTAGGTACTACCGCCAATCCGCATTCTCGTAGTTCCGCTGCCGTCTTTGAAAACCCCCTCCGGAATGACTACACCGACTGCACCAAGATCAAGCTGGCCTCCCCCCGTCCGGATTGACACACCAGAGTTATAAATCAGAGTTGTATCAAAACTCACCCCGCCGTCTGGAGAGCCAACAATTAGAATGCCATCTCCCGTGTAGTCAGCGGTGGTCCACCCGGTCCCTAAACTCACAGCCTCAGGTGTGAGTGACATCTGCTCGCTCGAATCACTATTCACGAAGCGGAATTGTTGTGAGGTCCATTCACTATGGGCACTTCCCGGCTCTGGCGGGATCAGCCTCATTGTTGGTCCTGTGCCGTCGATCGTTGCGGATAGGGACTCGTAGCCGTTCTTTGTTGCAGAGAAGACTTTGAACACTGTGTTGGGAGGACCAAATGATATTTCGTCTCCGGGAGTTGTAAGACTCTTCATTGAAACAACCGCGCCATGCTCATCAACCGTTGTGGCGAATGCTTCGGTCCCATTCTTCGTTGCACTCATAACGTTGAACACGGTGTTCGGAGGTCCGAAGGCAATGCCATCACCAGGCACCGTTTCACTCTGCAGCGAGACAACGGGACCATGATCGTCCGTCGATGCAGAGAGGATGGTACTTCCATTGCGAGATGCGCTTAGTAGTGTGGAGCTACCGGTGTTGGCAGGGGCACTAAGTGAGATCCCATTTGTTGCATTGCCGATTCCGATATCATTGTTAACGCCGTCTATTGTAACTGCTCCAGTCCCACTCGTAATCGTCCCCGACACTTTGAGGTTGCCATCGACTTCCAACTGTTCTGTTGGCGTCGTCGTCCCAACACCGACATTGCCCGTGTTGTAGTAGACATTGCTGCCACTCTGGTTCCAATACGAGTCGGTCGACGATCCCACCGGCGTGCCATTGATCGTAAACGCGTCGGCGTCGACCGTGCCGATGACTTCCAGCGCGGTCGACGGAGTGGTTGTATTGATACCGACACCGCCGCCGGCGCGGATCAGGAACTGATCATCAGCGGTGGAGGCGAAATCGGCTTCGGTATCATCGGCCCAGACAAACGACCCGTTGTTGTTGGCCTTGGCGCGTCGACCAGCCGCAAAGGAATAGTCACCCGCCGCGGTGTTTTGCTCACCACCCGGGACAGTGGATCGTACGCCGGAGGCTGTGTTATTGCCGCCACCGCCGACGGCCGATGCATTGCCGGAACTCGTATTGTACCATCCGCCGCTGATATTCGCCACTTCGCCCGACGCCTGGTTGTGACTGCCCCCGCCTACATAGGCATAGTTTTCGGAGGCCTGATTATCAGTACCACCTCCGATGAAGGCATGGTTGAACGTAACGCTGCCGTTGTCGTCGATATGAACGCGATTGCGCTCACCGCCGGCGATGGTTGAGAACGAGGACCCGACGATCTTGTTGTTCAATCCCCCGCCCAAGGTGGCATTGGAGGAATTTTCGATCAGATTGACATTGCCGCCGAGTATGGAGCTGTTCGCCGATCCCTTGATCGAGTCCGAGACCCCCATCACGACATGCTCCGCTCCGGTTGCGTAGTTCCATTTGCCAATGACCGCTGACCGTGAGGCTCGGTTATTGTTACCGAGGCCCATTACGATCGAACCGGCGCCCGATACGGTATCCTGATCACCCAACAGAAAGACGCCCGTGTTGCCGCCGACCAGATTTGTGCCGATCCCCATGCTGTTTTCTGCACTGTCCAAGTCGATGTTATTGCCGATCGAACTGTTATTGTCACCGTAGCCTGCGGTGCCCTTTGCGGCC
>WJJR01000431.1 GCA_014729565.1 Candidatus Zixiibacteriota bacterium
ATGTAGTACAGGTCCAGAGGCAACAGTGACAAGCTCGTTTCAGAGCCCAGGACGGGTTTACAGCCCCAGCCACCGGATCGCAGCGCCCGACAGGAAGATCGCCAATCCTGCCAACGCATGACTCCAGCGTTCGAGTCCGCGTAGAGGAATCACGTCCAATCCCCAAATGAGGGCCAGGGCCACTGTGGTCATGGTGACAATGGTGGCGACTCCGAACACACCCGCTACCATGAGAAGTCCCCACCAACTGTGCTCGGCGGCCGGGATCATCAACAGGGGAATCAATGGCTCACAGGGACCCAATACGAAAATCGTAAAGAGGACCCAGGGTGTGATATTGGCACGCTCGGCCTGATCGTGAACATGAACATGATCATCCTCATGTGAATGAGGATGTGAGTGAACAGTACCGTCGGTGTGGAGATGCCGGTGCGAGTGCGGCCGGCGTTTGATCGCACGCCAAAGCCCCCATGTCCCGTACGCGAGTCCGAAACCAATGAGGGCAAGAGCCGCCAACTCGCCACGCAATGCCTCGAAGACTTCCATCGACCCAACCGCCCAGCCAAGAGCCACCCCGATCAGGCCAATTGCAACGGAGCCAAGCACATGGCCCGCTCCGCAGAGCACCGTAATGGTCGTCGCCCGCAGCCGCGACCAGCCCCTGGCCTTGGCCATCGCGACAAACGGCAGATAGTGGTCCGGTCCCAATAAGGTGTGCATGACGCCGATGGTGGCGGCGGTACCGAGAAGAAGTGTCAGGTTAGTGTCCATTTGGTGTCAGTCTCCATCTTCGATCTCTATTCTATACGAGGTCCACTAATACACGGCCGGCAACATGATTTCAATTTAATCCATGGACGCCTGCGTATTACCTCACACCCGGACAAACCGCTTGATTCGGGGCGACAGACGAGTAAATTCCACAGTTTGCCATAGTGGCCGAACGACAGGATAGAATATGAAGCGGACATTTCAGCCATCGAACCGTAAGAAACTGGCCGACCACGGCTTTCGTCACCGGATGTCGACCAAGGCGGGCCGCCGGATATTGAAGCGGCGGCGGTCCAAAGGCCGGAAACGTATGGCGGTTTCGGCTGCCTCGAAGTAGTAGCGATGAGCGACGGCGACGCGCCACAGCCAGCCGATAATCGCTTCCCCCGATCATTGCGTCTCAAAAGCCCATGGGCCATCCGGCAGATTTTTCGAGAGGGGGTGCGCCGGAGAGGGTACGGGTATGCCGTCTACGGCATCCGCAGCGACCAACCCGGCCGTCTCGGCGTCGTGGTCTCGAACCGATACGGACGTGGCGTCAAGCGGAACCGTCTCCGTCGCCGGCTGCGTGAAGCGGCCCGTCTCAACAAGGCCCACTGGCCCGACCATATGGATTTGGTCGTTCGTGCCACCGATCGTGCACCGGCAGACATGGACTTCAGCGAACTGGTCAGCGATCTTGCCCGCACCTTGGATAAGCTGACTAACACAACCCGATGACCCCAATCGCCATCAGCCTGAAAACCACCAGTCAACGCATCGGCGTCTGGCTCGCCGTTGCTATGGTGCGCACCTATCAGATGCTCCTGGCGCCATTGTTTGTCGGCGGGGGATGCCGGCATTTGCCATCGTGTTCGAGTTATGCGATTGAAGCATTCGAACGGCATGGACTAATGCGTGGCGGACGATTGGCAGCGACCCGTCTCTGGCGGTGCCGTCCCGGTGGGACAATGGGTTATGACCCGGTACCGGAATCGGAGAAACGTGTGGACAGATGCGATTCGGCTGCGCCGAGCACGGGAGGGCGCACACATAGGTGCGTCCCTGCAATCCGTAGGGGCAGACCTGTGTGTCTGCACCACGCGTCGGTGGATCGCACCATGAATAGAAATTCACGGGGCAGCCTCAAAATGTCTGCACCACTGACATCACAGGAAGAAGTGACGCGACAGACGCATGGATGAACAAAAACCCATGGATGTGAAGGCGATGCTCGCCTTCGTCATTCTCATCGCCATTGTTCTGTTACTCCCGAAGTACTGGGACGTGGTAGGCGGTGACAGCCAACCCACCGATGTCACCGCTCCCGACACTGCGGCTGTCGCCACGGCGCCATCCGAGACCACACGAGAACCGGTCGAGACGAGGCAACAACCGGAACCAATCGAATCGCCCGAGCGCATCGCTCAGTCAACGGAACCGGAAACGGCGGATACGGGCCTCTTTGTCGCCGATACACTGTGGTCCGAAGAGACGGTGACGATCGAAACCGATCTCTACTCCGCCGAACTCTCAACACGTGGCGCGGTGATTGAACGGCTGATTCTCAAAGACTACGATTACACCGAAGGCCCGCGTGAAGGCGAACCGGTGGTCATTGTCGACACCTTCGACAACGCCGGGCCGCGTCTGGTCTCATCCGACAAATCGTTCAAACTCGAAAACGCCCCATTCCGCGCCGACCGCACATCGCTGACACTGCGCGGCAACGATTCGAATTCGATAACATTCACAACGCGCACCCGTGACGGCAACGACATTGAAATCGAATACATGTTCCACGGTAACCGGCACGATTTCACGATGTACGTCTATGTGCCGCGCCCCGAAGACGCCGGCATCGAGCGTGAGTACTGGTTTGGCTGGCAGGGAGGACTCCGTCCGACCGAACCGAATCCCGAAGACGACATCAACAACTTTGCCGCGGCCGCCCTCATGGGTGAGGACTTGGAGAAGATCGACGATGTCGATCGCGAGGAACCGGTGCGCAGTTTTACCGGCCTCACCCACTGGGCGGCAGTGAAAACAAAGTACTTTGTCTGCGCTGCGATTCCACGTGACCGCGAGGCCGATGGGTTTGTCGTCGAATCAAGCGAACGTCCGCTGCGCTTCGAAAACGAACAGCTCGCGCTGAAGACGTTCTCCGCTTACCTGCGTCACGATTTGACACGCGGTGCGCCGATCGAGCAGGAGTATCTGGTCTATGTCGGTCCGCTCGAATACAGCGAACTGAAGAGCTACGACTTAGGTCTTGAGGATCTCATCGATCTGGGCTGGCGCTGGATCATCCGCCCGTTTGCACTCCTGGTGCTCTGGCTCTTCCGTCAGATTCACAGCGTGATTCCGAACTACGGTGTCGTGATCATCGTCTTCGCACTCCTGATCAAGATCATCTTCCATCCGTTGACCAAGAAGAGCATGCGGTCGATGCGTCGGATGCAGGAACTGCAGCCGAAAATGGAGAAGCTGCGCGAGCGCTTTAAGGACAACCCGCAGAAGCTCAATCAGGAAATGATGAAGATGTATAAGGATGCGGGCATCAATCCGATCAGCGGCTGCCTCCCGTTGTTGCCGCAGATGCCGATCTTCTATGCCCTCTTCCAGGTCTTCCGGACGACGATCGAATTGCGCGGCGCCTACTTTGTCGGCTGGATCACCGATCTGTCGCAAAAGGATCCGTACTACATCCTGCCGATCATCATGACCCTGAGTTTCTTCGTCCAGCAGCGGTTGTCAACCAAGGACCCGAAGCAGAAGATGCTCACTTATGTCCTGCCGCTGGTGTTTGGCTTCATGTTCCGCAACTTCCCGGCCGGCCTGACCCTGTATTGGACCATGTACAACATCTTCTCGGTGATCGAGCAGGCGTGGCTGATCGGCCATCCGCAGACGCTGAAGGAGGAGGATGAAACTGAGGCCGAGGTGATTTCGTCGACCCCCCCTCGAGGCAAAGGGAAGCGCGGTCGATAACGAACCGGAGAGCAGTTCAAGTGTACGATTCGATACCATGGTCTTACGCACGATCATCATGCTGATTCTGGCCGTCGCCTGTCTGGCGACGCAACCTCTTGTCGCACAAGAACAATTCGACCATAAGATCGACTTTTCCAAGTCGCGGCTCGACTCCACCACCCGGGCCTTGTGCAATGAGCACATCTCCGGACCGCTGAGGTATTCCATTGTCTCGGCGGACATGGATCCGCGCCTGGTGCCGGCCTTCGTGGATGCCGAGGACTATCCCCCGGGGGACACCGTCCCATATCTGAAATTCATTCTCGCCTCCGACGGGACGATGTTCGCGGAGTTGATCACCTTGCGGCATTTGGAAGACGGCGAATACGAATTGATCGACCGGATTACCGATGTGCCCCCCGGCCATCGCGTAAAGATGAAATTCCGTGACCTGACCGGCGATGAAAAGCCCGACATCGTTGTCACCTCACGCGGCGGGCAGCCACTTCTGGAAACCATGATGGTCTTCGAACTCGACGAAACCGATCGCGTCCAGCCGATGTCGCGACGGTCCGAATGGAAATACGACATCAACGGCCTGCAGGGCGTGGCGGTGGCCGTGATTGATTCGTTGGGACGCAACGACCGTCCGGCGATTGAAGTCTGGCAAGACGACAGCCTCCGTTTCGCCGCCAGCTACACCAGGGTACGGCATCAGTTTAATGAAGAAGAACGACGATTCATCCCAACGTCGGTCGATACCCTCCCCGAACTCCCGTACTGGTGCGATGGCCGCCGCGCGATGTACATCCCGCAAGACTCGTTAGACCGCTGATCTGCGCACGAGATTTTACAGCGATTGCCAGACATATCTTCCGTTTCTATTGGGGCGCCACGGGCCCAAAGGCCCTTGGCAGCCGAACGTGAGTACCAAGTCCCGCTCCTTTCAATCGAAACGGAACTATGGCAATCGCACTGAACGTCAACCTCACGCGACTACGCCTGTAATTCCCGCCGCACTCCAATCAGTCCAAAGAGCGTTGTTGGCACCATCCAAACCACCTATACTCCGAAGAGCAGATGATACAAGCAGAGCCAGCCTATAGGGGAGATGTGAGCATACGATGATACGGGCGTTCCCGGCAGAGATCATCGCTGTGCTGCGGGGCCGTCGCGGGCGCCGTAATCTCCGTGTACTGACGCGATTCTTCATCGTGCTGACGGTGATGATTGTGATCTACTCTATCCTGTTCCACGTGCTGATGCTACGGGAGGGGCAGGATCACACCTGGATCACCGGCCTCTACTGGACCCTGACGGTGATGTCGACGCTCGGCTTCGGGGATATCACATTTCACACCGACATCGGCCGTCTTTTTTCCATCATTGTCCTGCTGTCGGGCATGATCTTTCTGCTCGTCCTGCTCCCGTTCACGTTCATCGAGTTCTTCTACGAACCCTGGATGAAGGCCCAGGCCGCCACACGGGCGCCGCGTCAACTTCCACCCGAAACTCGTGGTCACGTACTGATCACCAGCCACGACGCCGTCACGGGCGCCCTGATCCGCCGCCTGGAACAGTATCAGTACCGTTATGCCATCCTGGTATCGGAGGTGGAAGACGCCCTGCGGCTGCACGACCTCGGGTTTAAAGTCGTGGTGGGGGACTTGGATGATCCGGACACGTGGACGCGCGTTCGCGTGGAGGCGGCTGCCCTCGTGGCCAGCACCGGGACCGACATCACCAACACGAACGTCGCCTTCACCGTGCGGGAACTTGCGAAGGACGTGTCGATCATCACCACGGCCAGTGACGAAGCGTCGGTGGACATCTTGAATCTCGCGGGAAGCAGTTACGTACTGCGCCTCGAGGAAATGATCGGCCAGTCGTTCGCCACGCGCACTCTGGGTGGCGACAAAATGTCTCATGTGCTCGGGCAATTCGATGAAGTGCAAATCGCCGAGGCGACCGCGTCCCGCACACCGCTCGTGGGCAAGACGCTTCGCGAGAACGCGCTGCGCGAAAAAGTCGGAGTCACCGTGGTCGGTGTGTGGGAGCGCGGGCACTTCGAGGCGGCGCGCGCCGAGACCCGGATTCGCGAGAACACCGTGCTTGTTCTCGCCGGGTTGAAGCAGCACCTCGCCCGCTACAATGAACTCTTCGGCGACTACAGCGTCGCGGCCGCACCGGTCGTGATCTTAGGGGGTGGTCGTGTCGGTCGCGCCACGGCGCGGGCCCTGGCACGACAAGAAGTCGACTACCGGATCGTGGAGGTTCTCCCGGAGCGAATTCGGGATTCAGACAAATACGTACTCGGGAGTGCCGCGGACCTGGAGGTGCTCGAGAAGGCCGGCATTCGCGAAACGTCAACGGTAATCATCACACCTCACGACGATGACTTGAATGTGTACCTGACAATTTACTGCCGGCAACTTCGCCCTGACATCCAAATCCTCAGCCGTGCCACCCACGAGCGTAACGTCGCCACACTGCACCGTGCCGGTGCGGACAGCGTGTTGTCCTACGCGTCCATGGGCGCGAGTGCGGTGATGAACATGCTCCAGCGCGGGCAGATTCTACTGGTGGCTGAGGGACTGCAACTCTTCAAAGTGCGTGTGCCCGACAAACTGGCCAACAAGACAATTGCGGAATCGACGATCCGTGAGTTCACGGGATGCAGCCTGGTGGCGATCCGAACCGAACGCGGTACGGAGGTCATTCCGGATCCGTTCACCCGTCTGCCGGCCGAGGCAGACATCGTGCTGATCGGCGGCGCCGAAGCAGAAGAGCGATTTCTCGAGCTTTATGCGGAGGGCGGGACGTGAGTGGAGGAGACGGGGCCGCTGCTGCGATCTCTATTCGGATGAGTACGTTCGCGACCTCGCTGGAACCAAACATCGGGAATCCATTCTTAAAGCGATTGTCACAAATACTCTTTGTTGGCATCGGTGTGCCACAGGCCTTCAGGCCCATGGCACCCAAGCTGACAAACAAGACTGAGGTGGCCTCGTTCTTCCCAATTCGAACGAAGTTCTGACAATCGCGATAACATCATTCCTCAACGTCCGGTCGTGGCGACCACTCGGCGAACGCCTCGACGGCCACTTTGCAGCGCCCCTTGGAGGTCCAACGTTCATTCGCGTTGTAGCCCCATTCGAGGTACTCCGATCCGCCGCCACCAACTGTCGTAATCAAGAACCGGTTATTGAGATAGCCGAAGGAATTGGCGCGTTGCGCCGACCATCGCTTGTCACCGCGCGACGGATCGACCGGAATCCATCCCACATTGGGTAAGTAGACTTCCACCCAACGATGAAAGACCTCGTCGTACGACGCGTCATCGCCGCGAATCACCAGCGATCCGGCATACCGTGCAGGAATACCGGCCGACCGGCACAGCGAGATGTAGACGAATGTGTACTCCGAACAGGAACCGTTGCCGCGATTCAAAACCATCGGCGCGATGTTCCAACCGCCCGCGAGTTCGTATTCCATGTGATCAATCACATACTGGTAGATATTGCGGGCGATCCAATACGGATTTGTCTCCTCGCCGACAGCCGCCTCGAGTGCATTCTTGATGATGCTGCTTTCCAGTGCGAACTTCGCGTCATCGACAAGGTACTGGCCGCGAATATCGGCGGGAATGTCATCCAGCGTGCCGACCTGATCGGGATAGACATAGTACTGAACCTGGTACAACTTGGCCGACGCATTCATGCGCACCAGCGTTGCCTCCGAGGGCGGCATATCGGTGAAGCGGAAGTGCGCGACCTTTTGCCCCCATTTGTCGGTCCGGATAGCGTCCGGCTCCGGATCGAACACCACCGGTCCGATCAACTCCTGAGTATCTCTGTTCTCGGGAATCGCCAGGTACACATCAAGCGTCTTCACCGTATCCGGGCCGTAATTCCTGACCTGATGAATGAACTCGACGTCCTCCAGCTTTACCTCAAACCGCGCGTACGGATCACCGTCCCTCACCACGACCTCATAGATGCGGTCGGTTTGGTAGTCTACATTCCACAGACGTGAGCCGTCCCACGCCAAGCCCCACGCGTGCGGTGCCGGAGCATGGAGGGTGATCACCACCGCACCCGTATCGGGCGTGACGGCGTAGATCTCATCTTTGCTGCGATCGGAGACCCACAGATACGATCCATCGAACGCCAGCCCACACGGATCGCCCGAGGGCGCCGGCAGCGACATAATCGTGGTCCCATCCTCAGTGCTGATCTGGTGCAACTGGTCGTCACCATAATCCGCCAGCCAGAGATACTCCCCATCCCAAGTCAGTCCGGACGGACGGGAGACGGGACACGGGATGGTCCGTTCCACGATTTGCGTCTCCGGATCGATGGCGTAGACCTGTTCTTCACCGGCATCGATACACCAGAGATAGGTACCGTCCCAGGTCAATCCGCGCGGGACATAGCCGGGCGACGGCAGCGAATCGGTCACTGCGCCATTGCCGGGATCAACCCGGTAGAGAAAATCACTTCTCCGGTCGACACACCAGATCTGTGAACCGTCATAGGTCAGCCCTTGCGGGCAGGGTGACGGCGACGGCAACGATCGGGTCGTATCTCCCGGCGCCGCCTGCACGCTCGACGCCAGCATCATGATCGCAACGATCCCCAACCACACTGTCTTTGGACATCTCATGCCACACCTCGTCGTTCTGATGAATGGATCCCTGATACGGCAACTTATCGTTTTGGGGTTACGAAGACAACCCCCGCCCATTACGGCAAGGGAATATCGGGAGTGATTCTATCTGCAATAGTTATATTGGCCCGTCGGAAGCGAAAAATATCAAATGGACCACATTTCTCAGCTTTGCAACCTAACTTTAAGGTGGCCATTTCGTCAAAACCGATGGTAGTCCAGTGCCATCACGTACCGGCCTGAACAACACTGCTGGCCGATCGCGTCCGAAGGAGGTCGAATATGCTGAAAGATTCCATTGGATATGGAAAGAAGACGAGTGTCACGCTGCTTGTGCTGTGCTGCCTGATGGCAGCCTGTGCACAGCCGTCGGGTCAGTCAGTGGATCGACTACGGGAGTGGCGACAGGGCGTATGGATGTCCGGCACCGGGACCTACACCGTATATACCGACGACCACTATTTCGTCGTTTCAATTGAAGGGGATAGCGCGAAACCCAATCTCTATTGCGGAGCGTCGCAAGTGACATTTCATCGTCGCGGCATTGCTCGGCAACAGGTCCTGCGCCTGCGTCAGGTTCCGGGACATGAGATAACGCTGTTCAACCGCTCGATCTTCCAACCGGATCATACGGAAGCGCCGCTGGTGATCGATACCACTCTGTTTGTGCCGGGCACGTGCACCATTGCCGACGGTGTCATCTATGATGCGATCACGGAGATGACTGACGAGTTTATCCTGCTCTCGACATGCAATGGAGACAAAGAGAAGATCTTCTCCAACGGCGTATCGGTCTACATGCCCGCCGGTGGGGGAGAATTCTATTCGTATCGTGTGTCGCGTCTCTGAACACAGGCACGAGCATCACTCATATCATCCGGATTGAGGTGACAATCGTGATTTCGTCACCAGAGCAATAGCGCGCGGGCGGACCTGATCGCGAACCCTTGTGCTCAGGCAGTGACCGGAGTGTTGGCCTGAAGTTGTGGCAGCATCACCTCGCGTGAGGTTACAGAGGCGAACCCAAATGCCAGATTCAGAAGACTGGCGAGATGCATGTCTTCGGTGACCGTGCCCGTCCCGTCGGCCAGAAAGAATACCCGAAAGTCACGATAGTACGCATCCCGTGCCGTCGATTCGCAGCACAGATTGGTCATGACACCGGTGATGACAAGGTCTTCCACCTTCAGGCATCGCAGCACCGTTTCCAGATCAGTGTTGTAGAACGCCGAGTAGCGGTGTTTGCTCACCACTTTCTCCTGTGGCAACGGGGCCAGTTCCGGATGTATTTCGCTTTCCGGCGTGCCTTCGACACACATCCCCTCCCACCACCATCCCATGATGCCGCTGTCCAGGTGATCGGGGTGATGAACGTGCCGCGTGAAAATGACCGGCCGGTCCGCGTCGCGGAAGGCGGCGACGAGTTCCTTGACAATCGGGAGAATCGCCAGGCCGCCACAAGTAAACGTCGGTGACGCGGGATCGAGAAAGAACTGCTGCATATCAATGACCAGCAATGCACTCTTCTCTCCATTCAATGTCATTTCGTGCTGGTTGAATGGGGATATCTGTTCCAACCACCGCATCGCTTTGTTGTGAATGGTGTTCTCTGTAACATAGGGCTCCACTGTCAACCTCCGCTGATGCCTGTGTCCGGGCTCCTGCATCCACTAACCTCTGAACTTGCCAGTTCCATTCGCATTCCGCCACCTGAATTGCGAGACTATGATTGTCTGATTCAGGTATATCATCTGGTAAGGCTTGCGGCAGGAGCCGCCGAAGGGTACACTCTTCTGGATCTATTGGCTACCGACGAGGAAAATCGTGCCACTCGACTACGAAATCGACCCCGCCCGACGATTGGTCATCGCGCGAGGACATGGCGTCCTCACCCATGATGACCTCACTCAGTACCAAAACGCCGTATGGTCCAAACCGGAGGTGCAGGGATTCAACGAGATCGTCGATATCACCGGCGTCGAGGCGTTCAAGTTCGAATCCAGTCGACGTGTCCGTGAACTGGCGGTGCTGGCTACCGGGATGGAAACCACACAAGGGTCGCGTCTGGCAATCGTGGCGTCTGAGGACAGCGCCTACGGACTGGCTCGTATGTACAAGTCGTATCGCGATGTGCAGCCGGGCAGTACGAAAGACGTTTCCATTTTTCATGCGTTCGATGACGCGATTCGGTGGCTGGCTACGGACGCACCGCCCGACTCCTAACCAGATCTCTCCGCGCCGAGCAGTGACTGCGGCGTCCATGGCAAGCAACTGTCGTCTCCGATTTACGTAGGCAAAGACCGAACGTCGCTGACGTCGTGCAGTCGACTCCATTCCCCGGGAGGATGTCATGTCATCTCGCCGCCATTTGAACAAGCTCTATGTTGTGCTGTTAGCCGTGATTCTCGCGGCCTGCCAGGGTCAGTCGGGATCACAGACCGAGCATGTCGCCCCCGACACAATGGGCACGCTGGTGTCGACAGAGTGGCTGAGTGAACACCTTAATGATCCCGATCTGGTTGTGCTCGACTGCACTGTCCGCATGGAGATGGATGCGTCGGGTGGCATGCGCTCAGTCAGTGGCCGGTCGGACTACGAAGATGGCCATATTCCAACCGCTGGATTTGCCGACCTTAAAGGTGAGCTTCGCGACGGCGACAGCCCACTGGAGTTCGGCATGCCAACGCCCGAGGAGTTCTGCGCCGCAATGGGTGCGCTGGGGGTCGGCGACAATTCCCGTGTGGTGCTGTACGACAATTTCAATTCGGTCTGGGCCTCGCGCGTCTGGTGGATGTTGCGCTGGGCCGGGTTCGACCGAGCGGCACTCCTTGATGGTGGTATGAAAGCCTGGACCGCAGAGGATCGGCCATTGTCGACCGAGCCGGCCCCGTACCAAGCCAGGCAACTCACTCCCCACCAACGGCCGGAACTGATCGCCTATCACGATGAGGTCTTCGCCGCCCTCGACAATGACGCCGTCTGTCTCGTCGACGCGATGCCCGAAGCCCACTTCAACGGAGAGATGGCTCTCTACGGCTGCCCCGGCCACATACCCGGCGCCATCAATGTCCCCGCCACCGCCCTTATCGATGAATCGGGTCGCTACCGATCGGAGGAGGAACTCGCCGCCTTGTGCGAGGACGATCACAATGCCCGTGTCATTACCTACTGCGGAGGAGGGATTGCCGCATCGTCCAATGCGTTTGTTATGCACCGTCTCGGCTACACCGATGTCGCGGTGTACATGGCCTCACTCCAGGAATGGGCGGCGGACTCGGCCAATCCGCTGGCGGTCGGCCGTCCGTGAGAGACTTGCGGATGCCCATTAAGTGACTCCCGTGTGCCACTGTACATTGGGGCGTGTTGAAAAAGTCGTGTCTTGATTCCGGACCACGCTTAGCCACCAAACGAATGAATTGTAACCTCGCGTAGGTCCGGCTCTTAGCCGGACCGGTGCGGCTACGAGCCGCACCTACGCGACGATAATATGGGTCTTTCAACACGTCCCATTGGTCAGTGGCATACCGGGGCCCGTCACGACTAAACCACGCGGCTCTACCAAAGATCTCAGGCATGCCCGACCGGAATACATCATCCTTGATTGGTCCGACTGCGCATCAGTAGATTCGTCATAGCGAGAGACAACTGAAGACGCGGCGTGCTCGATCGAACGCAAGGCGGTAAAGACGGAAGCGGATTGCCGCATCCGATAGCGAGATGGCGTGGTTAGCGAATTGTGCACGTTGTCATTTGCGTGTGTCAATTCTCAACGTGCGCTGGCGGATCACTGAATACGTGTGGGGAGAGTGATGTATGGCTTCAACGGCGCAAGTCACGGTCAGGTTCAAGTCGACCACAAGAGTATACGCCGTTGGCATCGACATGAACAAACTGAAATTCAGGTCAGGTACTGCCAAAACGAACGTCACCGTTGGAGATCGGCACGTGCTGCAGTGGGTGGTTCGAGGCGTGCCGGGAACCAAATTCGAGGTCAGCATTCAGGCCGACAAGGGATTCGTGGTGCTTCCGAAGAAGGTCTTCAGCAAACCAATCAAAAAGACCATCAGCCAATCGAAGATCAAGACGGGCTCTGTTCTGTTCAAGGTTGGCGTCGATAAGGATTAACCGCTATGCGTGGACCGGTTCACTACCGCCCGACGGTCGTTCTCCTGGTGCTGTTGGTTGCCCTGCTGATCAGGTCTGCGGCGATGGGCCAGGACTCTGATCAGAGTATCGTTGACAAGGAGAAGGAGTCACTCAAGTCACAGTTGAGGGATCCCGACGCTCAATCGAGCACGGGGTTACCCCTCAGTCGTGTCGTTGCCGAGATCGTCAGAGACAACGCGACCGGCACGATGCAGTTGACGAACGATCTGCTCTCAGTCACCCTTGCCGGCCCTCTCAAGAAGGGTGATTCCGATCTCGAATTGGCCAATCTGAGCGGTCTGGGGCAGTCCGTCAAAGCCACCGCGGCGTTGAACGTCATCTATTGGAATATCCAATTGCCAAGCAGGGAGCGGGCCCACAAGGTCTGTGCAGACTTTCTCGGGGTCGAGAGCCTCGAGCTCGACGTTGTGTGCGATGAAGATCTGTTTGAGGGAGACAGCACATGGATCAGGAGATACCGGGCCGCAGCGGATGAGAAACACCTCGCCAACACGCCGATCTACTACTTTCGCGTGGAGGGGACGGCAGGCCGGCAGTCGTTCGCGTTCGCCGATCCAACGTCACTCGAAGAAGTCAACGACGACGAAACGGTGTGGTCATTTGGTGCATCGGCCGGCACATTCTTGTTCAATCAAGTGGGAATTTCCGCAGCGGTCGAACGGGAGTACGGGATCAGGGCGAATCCGCCCGTCACGATCTGCCGGCCACTGGAGGGTCACGACGCGACGTATTGCGTTGACCTGCCCATCGGCCGTCCAAACGAGGTTCGGCGCGACATTGTCTCGGTCTCATTCCTCCATTATCCCGGGCGTACACAAATCGCCTTCCGCCCAACCATTCACCGCGATCTTACCAAAGCGGTAACAGGCGTGGAGATCCCCATCTACTTTGTCCCCGGGCGGGACTCGGGAATCCTCGAAGGCGGTGTCACCATCGGCTGGCGCTCTGACAATGAGGACCTGACTTACTCACTATTCATCGGTCGGGCGATCGCGTTGTATTGAAGTGAGGCTACCCACAGTAGAAGGGCGTGTTGAAGAACCCGTATGTACCTCGCGTAGGTGAGGTTCTTAGCCGCACGGGTCCGGCTAAGAGCCGGACCTACGC
>WJJR01000432.1 GCA_014729565.1 Candidatus Zixiibacteriota bacterium
AGACATCTCTGAGTGAGTCCGGCACGACGATCATGCATGAGTGTCCGTCCAGCGCTCTTCGGCGCCATTCCCGGACGGCGCGTGCCCGTGTTTGTCGATGATGGGCTGTTGGATCGGCTGCCCGATGTATTGGCATCGGTTCATGCGCATCGTGTGTGTGAGGTGGTGACCGATCGCAATGTCGATGCCTTGTTGGGCCGCCGTGTCATGGCAGCGTTGCGAAAGGGCAAATGGAGAGCGCACAAGACAGTCCTTCCAGCCGGCGAACAAATCAAATCAGCACGGACAATCAGATCACTGCACGAGGCATGGTTCGAGCAGAAACTCGACCGCTATACCGTCATCGTGGTAGTGGGAGGCGGGACGGTCGGCGACGCGGTCGGATACGCCGCTGCGACATTCCTGCGCGGTCTACCGCTCTGGCAGGTGCCGACAACAATCATCGGGCAGGTCGATTCGGCAATCGGCGGCAAGGTCGGCATCAATCATAAACGCGGCAAAAACCTGATCGGTGCGTTCTACCAGCCGGCCGGGATCATCATCGATCCGCAGGTACTCGAATCTCTTCCACCGCGGGAGCGACGTTCGGGCCTCGGCGAGGTGGTGAAGTATGGCGTGATCGCCGATGCCGGATTGTTTCGACAGTGCGAACGGTCGGTTAACGAGTGGATATCCGGGGCAGAGAGTGTGCCGACGTCAACGCTTCAGAGGTGCGCACGCATCAAGCTGAAGATGGTCGCGGCGGATGAGACCGATCGTGGTTTGCGCCATCACCTGAATTTCGGTCATACGTTGGGCCATGCGCTCGAACGCTGGGGTGGGTACCGGAGGTTCAAGCACGGGGAGGCCGTCGCGATGGGGATGGTCGCGGCCGCGTGGATGGCTTACAAACGGGGTGATTTGACAGAATCAGAATTCAAACGCCTGGAGGAGGTCTGTCGTTCACTGTATCCCCGGCTATCGACGCTGCCCGACAGGAACTCTGACGTGACTCAACATCTCCACAGCGACAAGAAACGAATGGCCGGCACGCTGCGGTGGGTGCTGCCCCATGGCCTCGGCCGCGTGCGTGTCGTTGAAGACGTAACACCGCGGGAGATCAATGGGGCACTCCGCTATGCCCTGACTCTCTCTCGCCGATAATTTAGAAAGGTGCTGCAAGGGAAATCACGATGCCCAAACCAATTCTCGTTCTCAATGGTCCCAATTTGAATCGACTCGGCAAACGTGAACCGGAAATCTACGGTCGTGAGACGCTGGGCGAGTTGAAGCAGCGAATCAAAGCGTATGCGTCGCAGAAGTCAGTGTCGGTTGAGTTTGCGCACTCGAACCACGAGGGTGAGCTGATCGACCGCATCCATGCCGCCGGCGACAGCATGCGTGGGATCATCTTCAATCCGGGTGGTTATACGCACACCTCGGTGGCACTGCGCGACGCGGTCGCGTCGGTTCCCATTCCGGTCGTGGAAGTTCACATTTCTAACATCTTTGCCCGTGAACCATTTCGGCATCAAACCATCATCACCGGTGCCTGCAACGGTATGATTGGCGGGTTGGGCACCCAGGGGTATTTCCTCGCGTTGGACTACCTGTTGAGTTTAGAGGAGTAGCCCGGTCCCTGTTCGGATTTGCTTCACTCCCCCGAAACTCCCACTTAGATTGACGTCTGCCCGCCTTCGGGCGGGCGGTTCTGTACGTGGAAGGCAGCACTATGACCGAGCCGATTCAAACGCCGGCACAACGAGACATCGATAGTGCTCTGCGGGGCAATCCGTACAAGGCGATTGTCCGGCTGGCCTGGCCGGCAACAGTGGCGATGCTGCTGCACACACTGTTTACGATTACCGATGCGATTTGGGTCGGGCGGTTGGGTGCAGCGCCAATCGCGGCGGTGATTTCGTCGAGCTTTATCGTTTGGATTTTGCTTTCACTGACAGAGGTCCTCGCCACCGGGGTCGTGGCGACCGTTTCACGATCCATCGGTGCAGGTGAGTTCGACAAAGCCGCATCGATCAGCGAGGAAACCTTCCGGTTCGCACTACTGTACGCCGCATTCATCACGATTCTCGGTCTGCTGTTTCGCGGCTCGTTATTCGATCTTCAGAGACTGGAACCTGATGTCACCGCGATCGGCACGACGTACATGGGGATCTATTTCGCCGGCGCCGTGTTCGTCGTCTTCACGGAGTGGGCAGGAGCGATCTTCCGGGCGGCGGGCAATACGCGGATTCCCTTTCTCGTCCATTCGTTTTCGATTGTCCTCAATGTTGTCCTGGACCCCTTTCTGATCTTCGGCTGGGGGCCGTTTCCCGCTTGGGGTGCGGCGGGGGCGGCGGTGGCCACGGTCATCGCCTACGCTGTCGGGTCGGGGATCGCCGTCGTCTTCCTGCTTCACAACCGTCTGCCGTTTCCGTTCCGGATGCGCCCATTCGGCATAATTAACTGGCCGCGCATGTGGCGGATTGTCATGATCGGCGTGCCGATTTCGGCGGCGTGGATCGTGTTCTCAACGGTCTATCTGTTTATCAATCGCATCACCGCCCAGTTCGGGACCGAGGCGGTTGCGGCATTGGGGATCGGCAACCGCATCGAGTCGATCAACTACCTGATCTCGTACGGATTCTCGATTGCGGTGGCAACATTAGTCGGCCAGAACCTGGGCAACAACAATCCCCAGCGGGCCAAAGAACTTGCCTTCAAGGCAGTCGGCATGGTCAGTGCCTTCACGGGGTTGATGACCGTGATCTTCCTGGCCTTCCCGGAGACCCTGATGCGGATATTCATCGATGATCCCGGGGTGCTGGCCGCCGGAAAGAACTATGTCCGCATTCTGGCGATCTCCCAGATCATGATGGCCTGGGAAGTGGTCTTCGAGGGTGGGTTTGTCGGCGCGGGCAATACCCTGCCGCCGATGCTGGTCGGCACTCCGGGGGCGATTGCGCGAATTCCGGTGGCGTGGTTTCTGGCGGTTTATCTGGGGTTGGGCGTTGACGGAATCTGGTG
>WJJR01000433.1 GCA_014729565.1 Candidatus Zixiibacteriota bacterium
ATGCAATGGCAATTGTTCTGATTGAGAGTATTTGATTACCGGGAATCGTTCGGCGGCGAGCGACGCGTTACAACCGCTTCAATTTGCTCTGCGGCCTGCTTCTCCCACTCCAGTAGATCGGTAAGGGCCTCGATGGCGTCGGATCGTCTGCTTTCGTCAGCCCACGTCTCCTCCAGCCGGCCCGGAGGGATTGTCTGATGGGAATGGTTGTACATCAGCGAATCCAGCCGCACCAACGTCTCGACACTGTTGTGATAGAAATAGAGAGCCAGACGTAACGGTTGTGTCTCCAGCGTATCGACGACTTGCATCGACAGCCGTTCCAGGAGAGTTGCGGCGTACTCACGGGCCCGACGTGCGCGGCGAATGCCGAGCGGATCGCTCGTGACGACTGGTGTCGCCAGTGTGGGAACATCTGTAGCCGTCGCGAGACTATCACGCAATGCTCGAATCGACAGCGGATAGGGCGTGATACCGTGATCACGATCACCCTGAACCGAATGATGGATGGTTTCGAGCCACCGATACGCATCAGCTTTGGTGTCCATCATCAGTTGCTGACTTGATTGCGTGTCATGGCCGGTGACGGCCCACGCCAGGTTGGCCGCCGGATGATCGGACCAGTGGGTATACTCCTCACGCCGCTCCGACTCGAAGAGAATTTCGCCCTGGCCGTTTCGATACACCAGCCACCACGCGTCGGGTTCACGCGTGTCATAGCCGTACAGAATCGGCCACTCGGGATGATTGAGGACGACGGGATGATTGTCGCTGATCTCGTTCATCAGTGTGTCGCCGAGAAACTCCATGTCCAACACGACAATCTCGCGGAAGGCGATTGCGTTGAATCCGGCCAGCCGTTCGAACCGTGTTTTCACGTAGAGCGGATTCTGTCGCTCGCCGGCGAACACCCGTGGCCAGTTCAGCGGGGAGGGATGGGAGGCGAGAATCGATGAGTTGTCGAACGGCATTTTATAGTAGTCACACAGGGCCTTCACGACGACACCGGCCGGATCGATGATTGCGTTAGGTCGCGTTTCCGCCGGTGCGACACGGTCGCGCCAGGAATCAATCGTCCAGAACGCCGGGGTCGACTGCGTCAGCGAATCCTCAGCACCATGAGCCAGCGGTGCAACACAACACACGACGAACAAGAGAAGGCCGATTCGCGTCGCAGCACGAACCGGCTTAGCCAGCGCTAGTTGAATCACAGTCTTGTTCACCACAATTGCTCAGGCCATCCTGTTGTTTGTTGTCTAGATCGTCAATGTCAGACGTTGCGTAATCTCGAATCCCTTCAGATCAAGTGATTCAAATGCTGCCGAGCCATCAGACGATCCATTCCAGATACGGATACCGATTCCGCCCGTGGCCATCGGGCTCAAACGAACATCGATACCGCCACCAACGCCGAGGATGTTTGCGGAGCCTTCATAGAATCGGCTGTCAGTCTCGTAGTCATTGGCGCCCAGCAGATGTGTCTCGACCGTCAAGAAACCGCTGAGACGATCTGTGAGTTCCCGTTGACCGGAGACGAAGAAGCGGACTTCGCTGCCATTCGTGTTGTTCTCTTCACTGACAAGTTCGGCACGTTGGGCGTCCAAGATTTCATTCTTGCCGCGCAGAATGATGCGGATTCCGCCTCTGAGGGCGGCCGTTTCGAATGTCCGCTGACCCGCCAGGAGTGCATCGAGCATCGTGCCGTCGGAAAAGACCGGTTCACCGTCCGCCTCATCGTCGCCGGAAAACACCACATTCAAGTCGGCGGACACTTTGCCGCGGTCGACCCACTCACGTTCCGCGCTGCCCGACAGGATGAATCGTGATCCGGGCGTGTATTCCGGGCCGTCTTCGTAGGGGGTGTATTCTCCCATGAGATGAATACCGGTGGCCACTCCCAACACCCAGTCACCGGCAGGGTACGCACCGGCCGCGCCACCATACAGATTCAGTCCCTCACCATGGTATTTCACCGGGAAGGTAAAGAAGTCAGCCGTCAACCACGGCAACAGCGACCGGCTTGCCTCGTCCAGTTCGGTTTGTCCGGTTGGCAGCGACAGACCGCCCGACAGGAGGATCCGATCCTCCGCCAGCGAATGCGCCACCTGGATTCGTGAATCAGTGAGCCCGGAGATTTCGTCGTCGTCGATGTCCCAGTCGGCATCCGACGCCGCAATCGAGGAAGACACCGATAACTCCCAATTCTCCTGCAACGCGGCGTTAACAACAATCGGAATGTGCCACTGGGTCACGGTGACATCGGTGGAATCGCCTTCAAGTGTCCACGACAGATACGTGAATCCTTGTCTGGCAACCGACGGTTGTCCGCTGACGATCTGGGCCTGCGATGCACTGCTCATGGCCAGCAGCATCACCGTGACGATCGCCGCTATGACCACGTTTTGTTGCCGGCGTGCAGTTATCTTAGTCGAATCGTCCATGGATAATCACCTCCGCCGGTTCCTCACCACCCACCGGTGGTGTGTACGGTCGTTCTTCCTCGGAATCGCCCTGAGCGCCGGCTGTTCGCACCAATCCGGTGTTGTTTAACAGCGATTCAAGATGCCGGCCGGTTGGTGGTCCCCCCAGTTGTCCCCATTCCGTGGGACCCATCGTCTGCTCGGCAAATGTTTCCAGCGTCGACGGTTGATCAAGAGATGCGTCGCCGAAATACGACATTTGTTGTGCGTGCACTCCGGCCTCGGTGAAGTTTGGGTCGATTTCGACGGCTCGCTCGAATTGCGTTTGTGCGGCCTCGTACATGCCACGATCCTGATAATCCAGACCTCGCGAGTACGCCAAAAATGCGTCGACCGATTGCGTCGCCACCCGTCCAATCGAGTCGCGCTCGGCATCGGTTAACTGTATGCCGATACGATCGACGACGTCGAACACCAATTGCTTCTGTAGTCGGAAGAATTCCTGCAGGGCGCCGGTTTGATCCTCAGGGAGTGCGACTTCACCCGTTTTGGAACTTACCAGTGCGGGTGTCACCGACAACCGATCCTCACCGATCATGCTGACGTCACCACCAAGCACCCGAGCGGCGCCAAGCAATTTGCCATAGCGTGGCGCCGACGTTGTATCGAACGCCGACGTATTCGACAGCCCCAACTCCTCAAGGAGCTTGTCGGTTTTCAGTCGTTCCACCACACGCAATGCCCGCACTTTCGACAGATCGGTTACGGTCATTGCCGCCAGGCCCTTGGACAACGGACGCAGCGAATCGGGGAGATGGTCGGCTCGGAAATAGACGATTCCGATCGTCGAGTCCGGATACGTCGCCGGCATCAGCCGTTCTTCGTTGGCGATGGCTTCACGGGCAAATTCCTCCGCGACCTGCTGCCGGAGCGCTTCCGCACGGCGCGCAACATCGTCGGCCTGCCGCGCCTTTGGTTTCCGATCGACGAAGTACTGATACTGGGCAATCGCACGCCCGATGTTGCCGCGTGATTCGGCGATGTAGCCAAGGTAGAGGTGTGCTGTGTAGAGCCACGGTTTCAGATCGATGGCACGGTTCAGCGACGTCTCCGCTTCGTCGTAGCGCCCGAGGTGATACTGTGCTTCTCCCAATCGGGCATGTGCTTCGGCATTTGTCGGGTCCGACACGGTCTCCGCCGTGAGCAGCCGGACCGCTTCGGCCCAATTGCCGTCGCGCATGGCGTCATCCGCCATTCGCGTGCCGGTCGAGGCACAACCAGCGAGGATGACGGCTATCACCACACAACCGAGCAGCGAGCGAACGACGCCGTGCCGACGATCGGTTCTGACAATGTGGGACTGTCCCATGACGACTCCAGTCCATCCGTTCCACATGGATGACGATCACTAGTTCTGAGCCACAACGATTGGTTCCAACGCAGTGACGCGATCTTGCGCTTCCTGCATTTCCGGAGACTCGGCCAGGGCTTCCTTGTAGGCATTATACGCCTCCGAATACTTCTGCTCGTCTTCCAGATTCAGCCCTCGCGTGTACGCCAGGACTGCCTCCATCGACTCGCCCTTGTCCGCCTGGATCGCCTTCTCCTCTTCCTCGGCGACGGCGACATCGAGGTTTTCGGCGATCTTCAGCGCGAGTGAGCTTTGCAGTTCCACCAAATCATCCGGGTCGCCCTCGACCTTTTCCGCTTTCAGGAGTTCACCGGTTTCGGTTTTGATCAAGCGGGCGTCAATGCGTATGTGGTCGTCGTCGAGTTTGGTGAATCCGCCCATCAGCAGCGCATGAGCGCCGAGGAGCTTGCCCACACGGACCGCACTTTCCTGTTCGAAATACTGCGACTGCTCCATCTTGATCTCGTCGAGGATGTACTGAATCCGTTCACGTTCGACGACTTTCAGTGCCGACAGATTCGCCAGGTCGGTCACCATCATCGCGGCGAGGCCCTTCTGCAGCGGATTGAGCGCTTCGTTGTCGACGATGGAGTTGTTTTCGAAATACAGAACAGCCAACGTCTGCAAACCGGGATCGGGACGCTCGTAAGCGGGGCAGAGGCTGTCGCGATCCTGCTCGACCGAATACCACGCCTTGCGCATTTGCGGCGGTTCCACCTTCAGGTTCAACTCGAAACCGCAATCCATCTCCAGGATCTTTTCGAGGTATTGCTTCGTTTGATCCGAGAAGTTCTTGCCGGCCGCGGCCTTCGCCAGCAACAGGTAAGCCTCCTTCGCGTCCGCGTCCTTAAGGTCCTGTTCCTGTGCCATTGAGGTCAGCACCTCGATGACCTCGGCGAGTTGGCCCTTCTGGTACATCGTGTGGGCCTTGTCGATCGTCTCCGATGGTGTCTGCGCGTTGGCAACACCCGTCATGCTGCCAGCCAGCAGCACAGCGATCGCGATCATTATCGCAGGGAAATGCAGGGCACGTTTCATCGTTGCTCCTCCATGTTTAAGACTGCCTGAGTCCAGTGTTTGCGCAGCAATATCAAAACACATGATCGAATATGCCACAAGGGATTCTACCGGGTCACTGTGGAATCATCTCGAAACTGACCTCTCTCTTGCCGTTAGCGGGAATTCTAACGATGCGACCCCCGCCGCGTGCCCGGAAGCCTTCCTGGCGAACTTCAATCAGATGGGGACCCTCCAGGAGACCGTCGATAACTGTCGGTGTCCCAACGTCTTCTTGTTGTACACCGTCGATCCAGATATTGGCGAAATTGGCTGCTCCGGGAAAGACTGCTCCGACGCTCAACCGGCCCCGTCCGGAACCAATGAACAGCGATTTCTCCGCCACCCCGTTCTCGGGTATGGTCACGGTGTCGGTCAGGCGATCCGGTCCAATCACAAGCCGGATCGTCCGTTTGCCGGGCTGAGCGCTGTATTTGAAGTCTCCGTCGCTGGCCACCTCGCGTCCACCAACGAACACGCGGTCGATCTTCTGCCGTGCCGTGAACGGTGTGATGCTGATGGTCAGGTTGTGAGGAGGTTCCTCCTGTGGTTCTGGTGTCTCCACAGGAGTGTATGACAACGGAATCTCTCCACTCACCGCTCCCGCCGGTGCCTGCACGCGTTCCGTTCCCGTTAGCACCGTGTTGCCGTCGGCATCTCGGCCTTCAATCGATAGAACGACAGTGGATGTCGGCGCGACGACATAGATTTCCCGGATGAGATTATTGGGTGCGTCCACATCGTAGGTGGTCACCCCCGAATCGGCGTGCTCGACAGTCAGGCGAATCGTCTGCAACTGACTGACGCGCACCCCAGCCGGGACATTGGCGGTGACGGTCAGGGTGCACATGGGCACCGGTTGTGACGTGGTCGTGGTGTCGGGCGCTGTCGGTTCCTCGTCTCCCTGCATCCACATCAGGGCGCCCACGACAATGCTGGCAATGACGACCAGTCCGACAACACCGATGATCCACTTGCCGATTCCACCACTCTTAGGTGGTGCCGGAGACGGCTCCTTGGGAGGTGGGGGCGGCTGCCGTTTCTCAGTCTCAGGGCGAGGAACGTATGACGTGGCATCCTCAACACGTGTCCCGCTCTCCGTTGGCGGTTTGGGGCTTTGGGGCGCGTGCGACATTGACGGCGCATACTGCGTCCGATCGCCGACATCCGACGATGCCCCGCTCGCGAGCGCACTACTGAATGCGCTACTGAGATCGCTGACGCTCTGATAGCGGTCCTCCGGTGTCTTCGCGAGAGCGTTCAGGATGACCTCATCCAAACCCGGCGGAACGCGGTCGCTCACCGTGGAGGGTTTGGCCGGCGTCTCATTCAGGTGCATCGTCATCAGCTCATATTCATTATCCGAGACAAACGGCCGCTTCCCCGTGTACAGCTCGTAGAGCATGGCGCCCAATTGGTAAACATCACTGCGCTGGTCGATCTCGCCGCCGCCGATCTGCTCGGGCGCCATATAGTGGAGTGATCCCGGCGCCACGCCGGTGCGGGTTTGGCTTTGCGCTCCCAGAATCTTGGCGATGCCGAAATCGGTGACCTTGACCTCACCGGCCGCTGTCAGCATGATATTGGAAGGCTTCAGGTCGCGGTGGACGACGCCCTTCTGATGGGCGTAGGAGACAGCCGCACAAATCTGCGGGACAATAGTGGCGAGCTTTTCGACCGGGATCGGACCGCTTTCGTTGATGACCTCTCCCAAGTCCTTACCGTCAACATACTCCATCACGATGAAGTGGTAATCCGCCTCGACCAGGTAATGGAGTACATTGGCGATATTCTGGTGGACCAGACGCGCCAGCGAGCGGGCTTCGGTGTGGAGACGTTCGCGCAGATCGGGATCGGCAAGGAGCTCGGGACGCAGGGTCTTCAGGCCGACGATGCGCTCGAGGTGCAAATCGGTGGCGCGGAAGAACATTCCCATGCCCCCCTCGCCGCGTTTCTCCTCGATGCGGTAGTTGCCGAAGGTCTTCCCAATCACGCGTGATCTCCTCTGCGAGCCGGCGGTGCGATTGGGCCGCAGCACAAGTCGCACGCAAATGTGCTCGCCAACGTACGCCGGGGCCAAAGTAGTGTCAATGTTTGTTACAGCCCCCGTCGGAGGTCAATTTCACGACAATCCACCGGCCAATTTGCCTTGACTAATCCGCTGACCATGAAGATGATAGCGGCATCGATTCTCACACACTATGGGGAGAGGGTAGTTATGACGTCGATGCTGCGACATTCAGCGGTCACTGTCATCATTGGCCTGGTGCTATGGGCCGGGTGCACCGATAACTCGGTCGGCCCCAATGACAACACCGCACAACTGAAAATGAGCGTTGAATTGAGCTCGAATGAGTTGGCTTCCGCAGTGGACTCGGTCAAGCTGACGATCGTGCATCCCGACACGACCATCACCTACGGACTGGAATTGGTCAACGGTGAGATCAACGACACGTTGACGATCCCCGCCGGACCCGGCATTCAGTTTACGCTGGAAGCGTTTACCGCCGCCGGCACACGTCTGTACAGCGGCTCCGACGTCCAGGATGCCATCGCCGGGGAATCGGTGGAGATCAACATCCTCCTGAGTCCCGTTGCCCAAATTCTCATGCTGCGAGTTGGCCCGATATTCCAGTCCGATGCGCTCGGCTCCATGGATCCGGTGGAGGTCTTTGTTGATATCCACAATGTCGACCCATTGGTGGGCGCGGCATTTCGGCTCGTCTACGATACGACCGTTCTCGACTTTGTGGGATCAACGAAGGGCCCATTCATCGCCGGTCCATCGGTGGATCCCACCCTGGAGGGCGTCGTCAAAGACTCGCTGGATTATGTGGCGTATGCGGCCACGCGTGTGCGCACCGGTGGCTCCCCACCGACAACCGTGTCCGGATCCGGACGGATCGCGACGTTCACGTTCGATCGGGTCGGCGTGGGAACGTCATCCATCGCGATTTACCAGGAGACCGTTGCATTGGAGCAGGCCGACGGCCAGCCGGTGGGCAACATTGCGGCCCTGATTCTCGAATCCGCCACTGTCGAAGTCGTTTCTCCGGGAGGTGAGTGACATGGCAGCCATCACTCTGAATCATCTACTGCGCTCCGGTCGAATAAGCGCCCAATGTGTCTTTGGCATGACCATTTTGTGTACGGTGATACTCCTCAGGGCCACGCCGGCGATGGCCGCCGATCCGGTGGCCGTCGATGACGTAGCAACGCTGATTGAGAACGGCGGTACTCAGGAACTCAACGTTCTGGCTAACGATACAGATGCAGACAACGACATCGATTCCTCCAGCGTTACCGTGATGTCACCGCCGTCGTCTGGAACAATAGACTCGCTCGCAGCGAATGGTTCGCTATGGTACACGCCAGATCCCGATTTCAACGGGGCGGACAACCTCATCTACGAGGTGTCAGACGTTTCCGCTGGGACGGATCAGGCTGAAGTCTTCATCACAGTTGTCCCAGATGCACCGGTAGCGAACAATGACAGCGCCACGGCGGAGGTGACAGTCGCCGAAGACGGCGGATCGCAACCGCTCAATGTCCTTGCTAACGATACTGATGTCGAATTCGATATCGATTCCGCAACTGTCCTCGAAGTACCAGGCTCAGGTCCCTTCTATGGTACAATTGACTCGCTGGATGCAGATGGTTCCCTGTGGTACACACCAGGTGCCGACTACAACGGCGAGGACACATTCCAGTACGAGGTGGCCGATCTGGGGGGCGACAAAGACACAGCGGATGTCACGGTACTCGTAACGTCGGATGGAACCGAGTTGACCGCTGATTTCACGTGGGATCTCGGAACCGCGTTTGTCGGCGCATCAACTGCGTTTGCAGATTCGACGACCGAATCACCGACATCCTGGACATGGGATTTCGGTGATGGATCTCCGGTGGAAACGATCCAAAACCCGACCCACGCCTACAGCGACGCAGGCACTTATCAGGTGCAGCTCATCGCGTCGAATGCGGCCGGTGAGGCCGATACGGTCACGAAGACCGTGACCATCGGTTCCAAAAGCACCGCTGGCGCATTCGAAGAACCCGGAATGCGCGTTACTCTGCTCGCCGTTGTGAATGAAGACACCACATGCACTGAGGCAACCGACGTCGATTTCCAGTTTCAGGACAAGGTCGTACTGATCATCTGTGTCGCCAACGACGATGCGTTGGAGGAGACGATTACCGATTTCCGCTTCCGCAGTCGCATGGATCGTGCGTGGTCAGTAAGTCGCATAGCGCTGTATCGTGAATCCGGCGCGTCCGATTCGGTTGTCAGCCAGGGTTCGTTCGACAAGGGCGAGGATGTCTTAGTCAATTCCACCACAACCCCCGGACTATTCGAATGGGACGGCAGCACGGCGGGCGATGCCGTCGATTTCTCCGTGTCCTCACCATTCGGTGAAGTCCCGGCGGGTGATTCGGTTTACTACTATGTCGTCGTTGATGCAGCACCGGATTCGATTCTGGTCAGTCCGGGATTGTACCACACGCGGGGTGTCGGGGTTGCGCTGAACGCTACCGGTGCAGCGGCGGAGGCGATCACCACGGTGAATCACGGGGCGGGACCGGTCGAAGATGCAATCGGCGATGTCACCGTCGTCATGGACAATGGCCCGAACGGTACGATCGGCGGTAGCGCTATTCTGGGCGCCGGGTGCCTTCAGCAGCCGTACCTCTTCGATACATCGCCGCAAACGACGATTACAATCACGGCGCCAACGATGACCGTCGGCACCAACACCACCAGTCTGAAGTTGCCCCTCCGAATCGAAAACGGGGCGCCGTTGTCATACATCAATGTTCCGGTCAAGCTGGAGCCGCTCACTGGCGACGCGTACGTCGAGCAGATTGCGATGCGATTCGATGACCGGATGGCCGACACCACGGTTCTCGAAGGTATTAGAAACCTGTACTACTTTAACGAACGCGCCTCTAGCTCTCCATGTCCTTACAGTCCGGATAGTGCGGTTGACGGGTCGGTCGTCAATGTTGTAACCAGCACGGAAGCGGCGATTCAATTTGGTGGATGTATCACCTCGCCGCCGTGTCCCGGATCCGCGACACCGTTGCCGAACGGATCGGATTTGAATGGTTCACTCGTGATGACCGTTGATATCGGTCTTGATACCGGGCGGTTTGAAATCGACGAAGCGTGCATGGAGATTCTGGGTGGCCTGGAGGTGCGTGACCTGTTGGGGAATCCGCTACCGGTAACGTTTGAACCCGGGATCATCACGGTGTCCGAGCCGGACTTCACCTTGTATGTCGACTCGGCCAACGGTTCCGATGCGAATCCGGGCACTATGGCCGAACCATTTGCGACCATTCAGACGGCGATGGATTCCGCTAATCCCGCTGCCGCCAAGACGACGATCATGGTCGGCCCCGGTACCTACGCCGGCCCGATCTTCTTTAATGACGCCGGCCGTATCGAACTCATATCTGAAGATGGGCCGTTTGCCACACACCTCGTCGGCGACAGCACCGATCCCGTGGTGGTCCTCCGAGGGACGTTTACCGGACAAACGCAATCAATCAGGGGATTCACCATTCGTGACAACTACTGCACCGAGTGTCCCGGGGGGATCGAGGTACAGTCGCCGGTCATTGGCACCATTGTCAACTGCATCGTGCGGAATAATTACGGAGATAACAACACCGGTGGCATTTACTTCTTTGGACCGAGTGGCACCATTGCCAGCAACTGGATCGTCAATAACATCCATTCAGGCTCTCCGTCGGCTCGACACGCAGGTGGCATATTCATCGATGGCAATTCGATCGTCTCATTGACCAATAACACGATCGCCTTCAATGAATCGGGTTCCGACGGGTCCGGCGTTTATGTCGAAGCCGGAGGTGTTGTGCACGCGGGAGGAAGAGGTCACAATGACGCCAACGCCGCCGGGGCTTCACTGACCCGATTGGATAACAATATTGTCTTCAGAAACCGTCCCCGCTACGGCCTGTTCGCCGAGTCTGGTCATTTGGCCGATAGCGTGCGTACGAGTGTGGTATCCGAGAACGGACCGTCCCCCGGTAGCGGGCTGAACTTGAGTGAGACGTTTTCGTACGAGGTGCCGACAGTGATCCTGTCGGGCGATCCGCTATTTGTCGACACCACGACCGGCGACTTTCATATTGCCTGCGGTTCTCCCGCCTTAGGTCTCGGTCGAAGCGTGTATGTCCCATCCGCCGTCATGTATGATATCGACGGCCAGGATCGGCTGGGTGTTGATACAACCACAGTTGATGCCGGAGCCGATGAGTTCATCGATACAAACAAGGTGGCCGATTTCGAATTGGCCGATCCGGCAGATACCTCCGCCTGCGCCCCTCATCTCGTTGAATTCACCAATCTGTCCGAGTGTCTCGACGAGACCTGGATTTGGGACTTCGGTGACGGCACCGTCGACACCGGCTTTGGACTCGATCTGAAGAACCCCACCCACGAGTACGATTCCGGCGGTCTTTACACCGTGACGTTGACTGCACAGAATCCGTTCAGCTCGGATGTAGACTCATTGATCGATGCCATTCGAGTTGATGATAAGGCCCATCCAACCATTACGTCATCGCCCCCCGGCTGTGCACCGTCGGTTGTGGATTTGTCGGCCACGTTCGCGGCGACAGCGGACAGTCTCTTCTGGTTCTTTGGCGACGGGGATACCGCATTTGTGGAGGGCCCGGCTACACAACACGACACCTCGCATGTCTATCAGGATACGGGATCGTATGTCATCACGGTACGAACGTTCAGCGACTGCGGGATGGCGGAAGGCGTCGATACCGTGGACATCAGTACGTCGCTCGACCTGGAGTTGACATCCACCTACGATACGTTGCCCGATCCGGACAGCATCCCCTGCACACCATTCGAAGTGAGCTTTGAGGCCACATCGGCCGAGAGCATCTTCACATACACGTGGCTCTTTGGCGATGGCGAGATCGATTCGGTGTCCGGTGCGATGCCGACCCACATCTACGACAGCGGCGGGGACTTCCTCGTGTCCCTGGTGGTTGAGAGTGCGTGTGGGATTGACACGTTCACCTACTCCGACACGATCCGCGTGCTGTCCGACGCACAAATTGTGGATCAGCCGATCGCGACACCCGGGGGCGGCTGCCCCGGCGATACGATTGCATTCACGGTGAGCTTCTTCCCGCCACCCGACTCGGTCCTGTGGCTGTTCGGTGATGGGGATTCGAGCATGCTCATGACACCCACGCATGTCTACGATTCGGTCGGGAAGTTTGTGCCCATGTTGACGGTTTGGGACGGCTGCGGTGTGGAGACGTTTGATCTGTTCTTCCCGCAAGACACCATCGTCATGGGGACCGCCCCGAACGCGTCGTTTACCTCGTCGGCCGATTCGCTTACAGAGACTGCGTGTGCTCCCTTGCTGGTGCGTTTCTGGTCCGACGTGGACGGTGATGTGGTCGGTTACAGTTGGGACTTCGGCGATGGTGGCTCGAGTAATTTGGCGAATCCGATTCATACCTATCTGAGTCCCGGTGATTATGATGTGCGACTGATTGCCAACGGTCCCTGCGGATCCGATACGGTAACGTCCATCAGTCACGTCACTCTTCTCGGCGGAGCGGAATTCACATCCGGACCGTCAGCATCGATCCAGGAGGTGTGTGTCAACGGTGACTCGATTGACTTCAATGTCACTGTGAGCCCTGCGGTCGATGATTCTGCGACGTGGTTGTTTGGCGACGGGGAGAGCGCAACAGGGTTGTCGGTGAAATACCAGTACGCCGTTGCCGGCGTGTATACGCCGCAGTTTGTCTATCGCCACGCCTGCGGTGTCGATACGCTGACGCTGGCCGGCGATAGTGATTCGATCGTCGTTCAGGGTTTGCCGAATACCGCGTTCAGCTATGCGCCGGACAGTGGCTATGCGCCGCTCACGGTGCAATTCACCGACGGGACCCAGAATAATCCCGGCAACTGGCTGTGGACGTTTGGCGATGACGGGACATCGTCGGTGTCGGCTCCATCACATACCTACACGGAGTGCGGCGAGTACCAGCCGACCCTCACCGTGACGAACGAATGTGGCAGCATAATGTCAGCGCCGTTAACCGATCGTATTCGTGTCGGCGACTTCGACATGTCGAGCCAGATTATCGGGACGGTCGGCGATTCGCGCGTCTATCGTGTTGATGTTGACGAATGTGTGTTCTACAACAACACGGTTACCCTCAGTGCCCAATTCGAGCCGACGCCAGTTCGCGGGGATTTGGTGTTTGACTTTGATGATGCGCAAGGCGTTCCGCCGTTTACGACAGACATGACCGCCATCCCGATTGGTGGTCTGTCGGCCGGAGAATACACCATTACTATTACGGCGACGGATCAGCAGCGGGGTGTGTCCAGAACGAGCGCGCACGTGCTGGATTTCGAGGGTGTGTCGTTGATCGAATACACTCCGGCAGCCATGGCATTTATACCAATTGACACCGGGACGTGCGTCCGTGACACACTGTGCATTCGCAATTCAGCACAACCGCGCGGAACCGATTCGGTCTTGTCCATTCTCGGGGTTACATCCGACAACGCGGCATTTCAGGTGATGGGGGCAACCAGTGTTTCACTGTCGCCCGGCGACTCGGCCAAGTGGGAAGTGATCTTCTGTCCGACGGAGTTGGGCGCCGATTCGGCGACCATCACCATTGACTCGGATGATCCGGTGACACGAAAGGCCACGCTCGTTGTGACGGGATCCGGAATACCGGAACAGACGCCGCCGCACGTCATCTCCGCCGCGCCTGATTCGATGCAGGAAACCACCATCGACGATGCCCTCATGGTCATTCTCTCCGAGGCCATTCAGGCGCCCGATCCCATCGCCGATGCG
>WJJR01000434.1 GCA_014729565.1 Candidatus Zixiibacteriota bacterium
AAAAGCCATAGGTTTATCGCGTACGTCCGGCTCTTGGACGGACCGGTGCGGCTAAGAGCCGCACCTACGCGAAGTTCTGATTGTCTGATTCAGTTACATCATTCGGTTTGGAGTCAACACACGACCTTTTCAACAGGCCCGAACGTCAGTGGCACACTCCCTCATCGGTTGTTCACACTTGAGCCACTTCGACCGTCACGATCATCTGCTTATCGCAATCATCACCAACAGCGGAGTTCTCGCCGAGCGCCCGTGACCGACTGGATCAGGGAACTGGGGACCCGCCGCAACCGCCGGCTCTAGCGGTCCCGATGCGGGAAGAGCATGTCCCTTTGAACATGTGACCAGGCTCCGTCACTCCGAAATCCGGGCATCCCCGTCGTTGTACTGGTGTGTGCACCGTTATGGCGAATTATCCACGGGTTTACAGCACATAACATGTGTCTTTCGCGATTGTCAATTCGTCACGATTGCGCTAAATCGTCCCGGCTCGTGCGTTCCGGGCCTTGACTTTCCCGGCGATTGGCGGATATTGGCTTAGGATAGACACATCAGAGAACCGCACAACACATGGCCCTAGAGGTGCGCGTTCGCATGAAACGGAGTGTGAATTGGTTCGTTCCGACACCCAGCCGGCGGCGTCCACACCAGTACCGCTGAGTGGGTGCTCCGTGGGCGCCGCTCTGCGCAATGCGTGTCTAATAGATCGGTTCCATCGCATGTTCAGTCTTGCTCTCATACTTTCTCTCGGAGGTAGCTAATGTCGCGCCTTGTCAAACAAATCCTGGCCGTCGCACTCTTCTGCACGGTCGCGGTGGCAATGTATCCGTCGCTGGGTTCCGCCCAGCAGATTGACGGCACCCGTGTGCCCGGCGCTTTGGTGGTGAAGTTTGCCGAGGGTATTGAACCCGTGTACACGGCAGGACGGTCAGGCGAGGGAACCATGGGACTCGCCAACGTCGATGTCATCAACAGCCAGTACAGTCTGCAAACGTTTCGCCGGTTGTTCCCCAGTGTCGGCGAACCGGAACCACCGCGACAAGGATCGGCGTTGGCACGATACCACATCCTTCAGTTTCCGGTGGATGTCGATCTCGATGCCCTCGCGGCCGAGTACTTGTCGAGCCCCAATGTTGAAGACGTGGAATTCGACTACTACGCTCTCATGCATGCAATTCCCGATGATCCGCGCTTTCCCGATATGTGGAATCTCAATCAGACGTCGGATCACGACGTTGACGCCGACCTGGCGTGGGATGTGACCAGTGGGTCACCATCTATCATCCTCGGTGTGACAGACACCGGCGTGCTGTACGATCACGAGGACCTGGAAGACAACATCTGGGTCAATCCCGGCGAAGACCTCGACGGTGATGGTGAGGTGTATGACCCGGATGACATGAACGGTATTGACGATGACGGCAACGGATACATTGACGACGTCATCGGTTGGGACTTTGTCGTCGACGGTTACGAACCGGGCGATTTTCCGGTGATCCCCGGTGAAGATGCATTGGATCCCGACAACGACCCGAAAGACTTTCAGGGTCACGGGACACACACGAGCGGGACAGTCGCCGCGGTCACGAACAACACCACCGGTGTCAGCGGATTGGCAGGCGGCTTTGGCGCCGGATCACCGGGCTGTAAGATCATGTGCCTCCGCATGGGATGGGCCATTGAGTTCTTCGGTGGTGAAAATGGCATCACCAAAATGTCATACGTCGCCGAAGCATTCGTCTACGGCGCCGATATGGGGACACGGGCGATCAACTATTCGTTCGGTTCCAGTTCGGGCGGCGGTATCGAAGCCGCGACGGACTACGCGATCGCCAATGGCGTGGCCATCTGTGCCTCGGCCGGCAATTCGAACTCGCCGGGTGGTTTCGGTTACCTCCAAAGCCGTTCTGATGTCATCACAATCGCATCGACGAATGAGACCGACGGGAAGTCGTTCTTCTCAAACTACGGACCATTGGTCGACATTTCCGCACCGGGTTCGAACATCTGGAGCACGGTGTCGAATCATTACACGCCGGGATATGCCTCGTATAACGGAACATCAATGGCGTCCCCGCACGTGGTCGGGCTGATCGGATTGATGTTGTCGGTCAATCCCGGTTTAACAAAAACCGAATTGCTCGACATCATGAGTCTGACCGCCGATTCGACCACCAGCTACATCGGTCAGATGGGTGCCGGGCGCATCAACGCGTACCAGGCCGTGCTGGAATCGAGTGCGTTTCGCATTTCACACACACCATATCCGAACACCGGAGATACGCTCAACCCGTATGCGATCGTCGCAACGATTGTGTCCGATACCGCGCTGTTGACCGATTCGCTCTCCCTGTTCTATCGCTCCTCGGCCGATACCGGCTCATCGTTCACGCGAGTTCCGTTGACGGCGACGGGCAATCCCGACGAATACAGCGCCGACATTCCGCCGCAACCGACGGGGTCGACGGTGGAGTACGGCCTGACGGCGGAGGACCTCTCCGGCGAACGCGTGGTCTCCCCCTCGGACTTCCCCACGTTCGTGCATTCATTCGATGTCCTTGGAACACCGGTACTCGCTTACTATCCGGGACTGTTCGATGTCGAACTGGAGAGTGGGTACCCGCTCACCGAGTATCTGACGATTCGCAATGACGGAAATGACGATCTCGAATATGAGGTAACACCGGGCGCCTCTCCTCTCCTCAGCGTCAATCCGACCGACGGCTCGGTGCCCCCCAATGACAGTGT
>WJJR01000435.1 GCA_014729565.1 Candidatus Zixiibacteriota bacterium
GCGGATGATAATGAGCTGTTGGCGGACCGGGTTAAAGCGGAATGGGCACCACTCGAGTGATGCAATTGCGTGACTGTGGAGATGCCCCTCATCGATCCAGCGAAGACTCTCTTCCGGGAGCCAGCGGTCGGTGCGATATGTCTCGGGGTGGGGGGGGACCCAGTCCGGCTGATGTGAGGTGTCGCTGGTGATGATGCGCGGCTGGATTGGCGGTAGCGGGTGTGCGAGGTCCAGTGTGTCGGCAGATATGATCTGGAGGGACAATGTCCCACTGATCAACGGTTCCGTAACAAAGTGGGCCGGCAGCCACGGGACCGCAGGCTGGCCCGGAGCGAGATCAACTGTCGAAAGGCCTGGGCCCTCGCACGAAATCTCGCCATTGGCCGAAATCACAGCCGGTTGATCATAGGTGACTTCAAAGACTGTGTGGGATTGCGCCCCGACATTGACCAAGACCAGACAACCCAGCACAATAAGGCCGACTCGCCATAACCCCCCAGTAGACATCTTATTGCCCCCCGCTTCTTAAAGCTTAAGTCCAAGGAGCATCGCTGCTCCCTCGGACATAAGAGTGCAAAGGGGTTGCCGAAATCGTGATCTCCGCTTACGAAGGGGGTTAGGCGTAAGTTATTGTTGTATAGTTGTTTGTGGGTGGTTGAGAATTTTCCGGGAGTGGGTTTTCCGGTCAGATCCTCTCTCGCAGCAGTTAACCTGTTGATTGGAAGATAAGAAGCGATAAGGACTTCTGCTTACTATCGCCTTCGCGGAATTTCCTTACAAACCGCAGATAATTCTTGCGCCCCATTCATTATGGGTTATATGTGGGGCAAAGTGGTCGAGAGTGGTCGGAGGTGGAGTAAATTGGTGAGACTGACCTCAACAGAAAAGACATCTCAGGGTTCAGTAGCACAGCCTCCAATCGCTCATCGGACGACCAGCAGCGGTCTCCTTGTGAGAGCTTAGTACCTAATCCGCAGATGCGCAAGGCGCATTTGCAACGGTGACATGGCAGGATTCCTCGGATCATACACAGGCACGCTCGATGCCAAAAACCGGCTCCATCTTCCGGCCCGGTTGCGGCAGGGGACCGACCAGTCGCTGGAGACCTGCTACCTGACATTGGGGGTTGGCGGCCCGCTGTTTCTCTTTCCGAAGAACGAGTGGCGGCGCGTTGAGACGAAGCTGGAGAATTACAACTTCGCCAATCCCGACGCCAACTTCGTTATCCGGATTCTGATGGCGAACACAGTCGAGGTCTCGCCGGACCGCCAGCACCGCATCCTGATTCCACCGGAGCTGGCGGCGAAAGTTGGGATCGACCGCGATGTCAAGATTCTGGGTGTGATCCGCCGGATCGAATTGTGGTCGGCGGAGCGCTTCGAGCAGTACGAATCCGGCTTCGGCAAGAAGTACGATGATGTCGCAGCCGAACTGTTTAGCTGATGTCTGATTCACTGTCCACCGGCGGCGACTTGCAGCATGTCCCGGTGATGCCAAACGAGGTTGTGGAGAATCTGATCACGGAATCAAGCGGAACGTATCTGGACGCGACAATCAACGGAGCCGGCCACGCCGAACTGATGATGACTCACCTGACCGACACAGGACGACTGATCGGCCTCGACCGCGATGGGCAAGCCGTGCAGCGCGCACGGACGCGCCTGGACCGGTTTGGCGAATCGCGTGTGACGGTGGTGCAGTCCGATTACGCGCGTCTGGCAGCGGTGTGCCGTGAGTTGGGAGAGACAGAGATTCACGGTGTGCTGTTCGACCTCGGGTTGTCATCGGTTCAATTGGATGACCCGAACCGCGGATTTGGATACAGCAACGTCGGTCCACTCGATCTCCGTTTCGATCCCGATGAAGGTGAATCCGCCGCCGCGTGGTTGCAGCGCGCAACAGAATCTCAGATCCGCGACGTGCTGTACCGATTCGGTGAAGAACCGAAAGCGAAATCGATTGCGCGGGCGATTGTTCAGAACCGTCAGAAGTCGCCAATCGATACGACAGCCGATCTTTGGAATCTGCTGTCGAGTGTTGTCGGTTCGCGAATGCCGCAGCTTGGGCGTACGGCTGCACGCGTGTGGCAGGCGTTGCGCATTCAGGTGAACGCAGAATTGAATTCACTGCCGACCGGGCTCCATGACGCGATCGATCTGCTGGCGCAGGGGGGGCGGATCGTGGTGATCGCCTATCACAGCCTCGAAGATCGCATTGTCAAAGATACGTTTCGCGAAGCGGCGCGTCTGTGCACCTGTCCGCCGATCTATCCGCAGTGCGTCTGTGGCGCCAACACGCGGGGACGTGTGGTGACACGTCGCGTCCTGCGGCCATCGACAGAGGAGATCGCGGCGAATTCCCGCGCGCGCTCGGCGCGCATGCGGGTGTTCGAGAAGGATGTCCTCAAGTCCGAGAGGGGGGCGGCTTGAGGACACTCCTTCGCCGTGTGATCGGGCAGCGCAACGTCCGCATTTGGGTGGGCATTTTTCTGCTCGCCACAATCTGGGTCTGGCAGCGCTATGCTGTTGTACAGACCGGCGACCGCATTCAGCAACTGCGCATCCGCGTCGCCGATCTCATCGAAACGCGCGACGCGTTACTGGCGGAAACGACGACACTGTCATCGCGCAACCGAATCGAAGCGTTGGCGTCGGCACACCTTGGATTGCAACCAATCACCGACAAGCAGTACCGGCATTTGCCGTTAGATAGTGAGACCACAGCGAGAGAGATCGATCAGGCAATGATCGACATGACGGAGGGTTTAACCACGAGTCAATAACGGGAACGGGTTGTACACACGACTCTGGTTTTACCACGCACAATTCAACGAGGCGCGGAGTCCGGCATTGGACGCACGGACATCCATTGGACGGAACATGGGGCAGGGATTTCGTACACGCCAACTGGAGAAGACTTTTGCCCGCCGGCGGCGGCTGCTGATTGCCGTGGCCCTGTGTGTCTGGGGGGCGATCTGGCTCCGCGCCTTTGATCTTCAAGTGCTCAATCGGGCCAGCCTGAGCGACGTGGCCGACCGGCAAAGCGGCCGTCGCGTGCGGCTCGTGGCGCCACGCGGTGAGATCCTCGACCGCCGTGGACGATTGCTGGCACTCAATGTCGGCACCGAATCGTTCTTCGCTTATCCCGGACGCAAATCATCGGCCAGTGCACTCGCGGCGAAATTCTCGACGGTGTGTCGCACCAGCTCGGCGCGTCTGCGCAGAGAGTGGTCGCAGCGCGACGATTGCTTCACGTGGATGATTCGCCGCTGCGACGATGATCTCGCCAAGCGCATCCGGTCGTGGAAAATTCCCGGTGTGCACACGACGAGTGAATTCAGCCGCAAGTATCCGTGCACGATCACCGGTGTGAAAGATCCGATCGGCTATGTCAATGCGGACCTTGATGGCGCCGCCGGGTTGGAAGTGGCGTACGACAACGTGCTGCGGGGTGTCGACGGTGAGGGTGTGCTGGTCGCCGATGCCGTGGGCCGCCGGTTCGATCTCGATCCGATTCCAATCAAACCGCTGAAACCGGGCAACAACCTGCACACCACCATCGATTGGGACTGGCAGTCGATTCTGGCCGAAGAACTCGCCGCGGCCGTCAAGGAATGGAAAGCGAAGTCCGGCCAGGCGGTGCTGATGAATCCGCACACCGGCGCCATTGTGGCGCTGGTCGACTACGATCCCTGGAATCCGCGCAAGCATCGGTCGAAGATTCGTCTTGTCACCGATGTCATGGAGCCGGGCTCCACATTCAAACTGGTACCGTTTGCCGCCGCGATGACCGAGGGCGTTATCGGTCCACAGTCGTTTTATGATTGTGGTAACGGTAAGGGCAAGTTCTCGGGACGCCATTTGCACGACGACAAGAAGCACGGCATTCTGTCTGCCGATGAAGTGTTCGTCGTGTCGTCGAACGTGGGTACAGGACGAATCGCCAACGAATTGGAGCCTGGACGTTTGGAGTTCTGGTGCCGCCGGTTTGGTTTCGGAACAAAGACCGGCGTCGATCTCGAACAGGAATCGAACGGACGCATTGCCCGGCAGCCGCCATCGGAAATCAACCGCGCGACACTGTCCATCGGTCATGGCATTGCCGCGACGCCGCTGCAATTGGCGCGTGCGTATGCCGCCGTCGCAAACGGTGGATATCTGGTGCGTCCGCATTTGGTTGCGGCCACGGAAACGCCGGACGGCCGCGTCGCGCCCACTCCGCTTCAGGCCGAGCGAATTCTCGTTCCGGAAGTTGCTCTGCGACTGAAGGACTTGATGCGTCGGGTGGTGCGCGAAGGCACGGCCAACCAGATCTGGGATCCCGAGTTTCCGATTGCCGGCAAGACCGGCACCGCAGAGAAGCCGGATTTGGAGCGCAAACGCTACGACAAGAACAGTTATCTGGCCAGTTTTGTCGGGTTCTACCCGGCTGACAATCCCCGGCTGCTGGGTTTGGTCATCATCGATGAACCGGAACCGGTCCATTACGGTGGCTGGACAGCCGCGCCGGTGTTGTTGAACACGATCAAGCGTGGTGTCAGGATTGAAGACGGCGATTGGAACGGTCAGCGTCGTGACGGTTTTTCCGGGCCGGTAGCCAGGGTCGAACGCGCCGATGACTGGGCGCGACGGCTGGTTGGCGCGGTGGCGCCGTTGGTGTCGGTCGCCGAGGCGCAGGCCAGCAATGAGGCAGAGGCAACGACTGTCACCGCGACGGCACAATATCGCGAACAACCGGCTGTGCCGGCGTGTGAAAGTGTATGGGAATCGATCGACCGTACTCGCCGTGTCGTTGAGACGCCCGACGATGGACAGAACTTTGTGTGGCCCGATCTGCGCGGGATGAATCTGCGCGATGCGCTCGTGGCCGCGCGTACACTCGGCGCGACCATCCGAGTGGCCGGATCGGGGTTGGTGACGAAACAATCGCCGTCGCCCGGTACCCCGGTGACCACGGAGCAAACATGCCAGTTGACGTTGCAATGAACACGCAGACCCATGCGACGACACTCGGTGCCCTGTTCGATGCAGTGCCGGCCGGATGTGACAATGTGCCGGTGTCGGGCATTGCGTACGACTCCCGTCGTGTGCAGCCGGGCGACGTGTTCTTTGCGATTCCGGGTGAAGTCGCCGATGGCCGCCGGTTTGTTCCCGCCGCCGTCAACGCTGGAGCGGTCGCCGTTGTTGCCGAACAGGAAGTGGACGCAGACGTTCCGGTGATCATGGTCGACTCAACGCGTCGTGCGATGGCAGAGGCGTCACTGAGATTTTGGGGACATCCGGATCGTGCGGTGACGTTGATTGGTCCGACCGGTACGAACGGAAAATCCACTGTCGCCGCGGGGCTGAAGCATGTGCTGACCGCTGCAGGAATGGCGACCGGACTGATCGGAACGTTGACGTACGAATGGGGCCAGCAATCGATCGAAGCGTCGCGCACGACGCCCGAATCGCGCGATCTGATCGAAATGCTGGCACGGATGCGTCAGGACGATATTGCTGCCGCCGCGATTGAAGTGTCATCGCATGCGATCGCACTGGATCGCGTGTACGGACTAACCTTCGCCGGTGCAATCTTTACGAATATGACACGCGATCATCTCGACTATCACAGGACGATGGAAGAGTATCGTCGGGTGAAGTTGCAGCATTTCGAGAAACTCGAGAGTGCAGCCTTTGCCGCAATCAACATCGACGATCCGCACGCGGAGCACTTCCTCGAGGCGGCGTCTCACGCACGCATTATCCGGTATTCGACGCGCGATACAGACGCTGATGTCTATGTGAACGTAACAGATGAATCGCTCGATGGATCGCGTGGGACGATTCATATCGACGGAAACGATTACGAGTTCCGTTCGCCATTGTGGGGCGCATTCAACCACTCGAATATCGCCGCGATTACTGCGGGTGCTCATGGGATGGGCTGTGCTCCGAATGCGATTGCCGAAGGACTCGGGAGCTTTGCCGGCATCATTGGCCGTTGCCAGCATGTCGACAGTACGGCTCCGTTTTCTGTTTATGTCGATTTTGCGCACACTCCCGATGCGCTCAATGCCGTGTTGTCGGCGGTGCGGCCATTGGTCGCCGGCCGTCTGCTGGTGCTGTTCGGTTGCGGGGGCGACCGGGATCGGGGCAAACGTCCCGAAATGGCACAGGCGGTCGAGCGTTGGGCGGATGTGATATACCTAACGTCGGATAATCCGCGTTCGGAAGATCCCCTTCGGATTATCGACGATGTGCAACAGGGGTTTTCAGCGGGGACGCACGTGCGGTGCGAACCCGATCGGATTCGCGCCATCGAACAGTCGATTGCGGATGCCGAGCCCGGTGATGTGGTCTTTCTGTGCGGGAAGGGTCATGAGGCGACTCAGAACATTGCCGGTGTTTTGCATCCGATGAACGACTGGGAAACGGCGGCACGGATTCTCGCGGCGCGCGGGCACGCGCCGCAGACCTCCAGTGGGGGCGGGAACACTCCCGGTTAGGCGGTGGGTCTAGGGGGGGACCCATCGCCGGCTCGTTTATTCATCGCGCACTGCGCGAGTTGATGATAGCCGTGATTACAATGACGATTGACGATGCCTGCCAGATCATGAACGGAGACGTGTTGACACGTACGCGTGTCAGCCGACGGTTCCGTGGCGTGTGTATTGATTCACGTGCGCTGAAGCGTGGGAATGCGTTTGTCTGCCTGCGCGGCGAGCGGACCGATGGGCATCGTTTTGCCGCGACGGCCGGAGCCAGGGGCGCCGGCGCGATCATTGCGGAACGGGATATCGCCGACGACTGGCGCGAGTGGACAACGCCGGTGATTGGTGTCGACGATCCGTTGACGGCACTCGGCGACCTGACGGCCGCCTACAAAGACTTGTTCCCAACGCGTTACCTGGCGGTGACCGGTTCGGTCGGGAAGACGACAACGAAAGAAATGATCGCGGCGGTGCTGGCCACGCGCTATTCGGTGTTCAAGTCTCCGGGCAACTACAACAACTTGATCGGCATTCCGCTCGCCATGTTGGCGCGCAAGGCCGAGTCGCGCAAAACGGAAGAAATCGGGGTGCTGGAGTTCGGCATGTCGACACCGGGTGAAATCGCACGATTGACCGAGATGATTCAACCGGACTGGGGTGTGGTGACGCAAATCGCACCGTCGCACACGATGCAACTCAAGACCCTCAGCCGTGTGGCGCGTGCCAAGCGCGAGTTGTTCGATTACGCCAAGCCCAGGACCATCGCGTTTCTGAATGCCGATGATCCACATCAGCGCAAGTGGTACACGAACTGGGACCGCACCACCGTCACGTATGCGCTTGATCGCGACGCTGACATTGTGGCCGACCAGATGGCGACCGATCGCGCGGGCCGAACATCGTTTCGTGTAAACGGGCGTCATGATTTCAGACTGAAACTGCCGGGCGAGCACAACGTGCGCAACGCGTTGGCGTCCATTGCTGTGGGCCGACGGTTCCGAATTCCGTTCGCCGAAATGGCCGATGCTCTGAGCCGTGTGAAACCGGAGGGATCGCGGTCGTCGGTGGAACGGCTCGGGCAGTTCGTGTTGTTGGATGATTGCTACAACGCGAGCCCGTCGGGTCTGGCGGCGGCACTGCGAACGTTGAAGGATTGGCCGGGAGCGGCGCGGCGTATCGCCGTCCTCGGCGCCATGCGTGAATTGGGTGATGATGAAATCGAGTGGCACCGTCGTTTGGGCATGGATGCCGCCCAGTCGTGCGATGTGCTGGTCACCGTTGGTGAACTGGCGAGCAACTATGGAAAAGCGTTGTCCGAGCATCCGACAAACGCACAACACAAGTCATTGAAGACACTCGATCAGGCCATCGCCTATTTGAAGCGCGAGTTGCGTCCGGGCGATGTTGTCTTGCTGAAAGCATCACATTCGGAACAGTTTGAGACAATCGGCGCGGCGCTCCGTGAGCATGCCAAGCGGAATGTGCGCCGTACACGGAAGGCGAACTAGAGAACGTCGACGGCGTGCGGCCCGTGCGGCCGACGCGGGATACCTTATTCATGTTCTATCACCTCTTCTATCCCCTCAGCGATACGTTTTCGGCGTTTAATCTATTTCGCTATATCACCTTCCGCTCCGCCTACGCCGTCGTGACGGCGCTCGTGATTGCCATCTGGTTCGGGCCGGCGATTGTGGCCGCGCTGAAACGCATGCAGATTCGCGAGTCGATCCGCAAGGAAGGTCCGCAGACCCATTTGTCGAAAGAGGGTACGCCGACGATGGGTGGAATCATCATTCTGCTCTCCATTGTCATTCCGACACTCTTGTGGGCCGATCTGACGAATCGCTACATCCAGCTCATCCTGGGTGTGACGGTGGGAATGGGGATCATCGGCTGGGTCGACGATTACTACAAGGCCGTGAAGCGTCAGCCGAAGGGTTTGGTCGCGCGCAAGAAGCTCGCCGGCCAACTCATATTGGGCCTGGCATTGGGTACGATTCTATACGCGTGGCCCCCGGCGCCGGAATTTACGACGGCGACGGATATTCCCTTCTTGAAGAACGTCGTTCTGCCGCTGGGCATCTTCTACATTCCGTTTGTCCTGCTTGTCGTCGCGGGAACGTCGAATGCCGTGAATTTGAGTGACGGTTTGGACGGGCTGGCCATCGGTTTATCGGGAATTGCGTTCATTGCTTTTGCCGGACTTTGTTATGTGACCGGACGCACCGACTTTTCCAGTTACCTGGCGATTACCTATCTGCCCGGTGCGGGGGAATTGACGATTTACTGTGCGGCGACACTCGGTGCCGCGCTCGGTTTTCTCTGGTTCAACAGTTATCCGGCAGAAGTGTTTATGGGCGATACGGGTGCGCTTGCCCTGGGCGGTGCGCTCGGTGCGATCGCCATTCTGGTGAAGAAAGAATTCCTCCTGGTCATTCTTGGCGGTGTGTTTGTCATCGAAGCGTTGTCGGTCATCATTCAGGTACTGGCATTTCGTTACACCGGCAAGCGCGTGTTTCGCATGGCGCCGTTGCACCATCACTTTGAATTGTTGGGATGGCCGGAGGCGAAAGTCGTCGTACGATTCTGGATCATCGGCGCGATCTGCGCTTTGATCACACTGTCGACATTGAAGATTCGGTAAGTGCAGTTAAACAATGGACACCACACCCGTCGCACATCACAGAGGACTGGAGGAGACCGCCGCCGTGCCGCACACTGATCGCATACGAGGCTGTTCCGTGTTGGTGGTCGGCATGAAGCGATCGGGATTGGCCGCCGCGCGCATGCTGACGGCGCTGGAGGCATCGGTCTTTGTGTCGGACTCTGCCGAGTCTGAATCATTGGCTTACGAAGTGGCTGCGCTTAAGACGGCGGGTATCCCGTTTGAAACGGGCGGTCATCGGATCGAAGCGCTTGACGGTATGGATTTCGTTGTGGCGAGTCCCGGAGTTCCGCCAGACAACATGTTGGTTCGTGAAGCAGTGGCTCGCGGTATTCCCGTGCTGTCAGAAATCGAAGTGGCCTCGTGGGTCACTGATGCGGTGATCATGGCATTGACCGGGTCCAACGGAAAGACGACAACGACGGCTTGGCTCGGATCGATCTACCGCGAGAGTGGTCACGCATCAGAGGTCGGCGGCAATATCGGCCGTGCCTTTGCGGACTTCGCGGCAGCATTGCGCCCGGATGCACGTGCGATCCTGGAGGTCTCGACGTTTCAACTTGAACGTGTCGACGAATTCCGTCCACACGTTGCGGCGATTTTGAATCTGACACCTGATCATCTCGATCGTCACGGTACATTCGAAGAATACGTACGCCTGAAGTTCCGTCTGCTGGAGAACCAATTGGAGTCTGATGTCGCCGTATTGAATGCCGATGATCCCACAAGTGTTGCGTACGACAAGGAGCATCACACAGGCACAGCACAGCGTTGGTGGTTCTCGACGCGGCAAGCCGTCTGTCCGGGTGTCTGGTGGGACGGTGAATATCTCCACTACAATGACGGCGACTCGTTGGGCATCATCCCGCATTCCGACACGTTGGTTCCGCCGGGCGTACACAATCGCGGCAACGCGGCGGCCGCTGTCGCGATGGCCCTGGCCGACGGTTTGACGCCTACAGAGATCGTACCCGGGCTGATCGCATTTCGTGGCGTCGAGCACCGTCTCGAACACGTGGCAACCATTAACGGTGTTGACTATATCAATGATTCAAAGGCAACCAACCCCGATTCTGTTGCGAAGGCGATTCTGTCATTCGATCGGCCGCTGGTTATCATTATGGGGGGACTCGATAAGGGAACCGACTTCGCTTCACTGGTCGATGACTTGCGTCCGCGTGTGCGGGCGCTGGTGTTTACCGGCAAGGCGACGGGAAAGCTGGAAGTCGAGTTGGGTGCACACGTGCCATACCGGTCAGCACCGGCGTTTGACGATGCATTCTCGCTCGCCGTGGATGTGGCCGAAGCGGGAGATGTTGTCTTGCTCTCGCCCGGATGCGCGAGCTTCGATCAATTCCGCGACTATGAAGATCGTGGCGAGACATTCAAAACGCTCGTCGGCGAGTTGGCACAAGCCGAGGAGGAGGGACGATGAGCACACAGGTTCTCTCCCACGGTTTGGGCAACGTACTCGGTTCGGTCCGCGACCGTCAGGCACGACTGGGAAAGAACATGCCGCGTGCCGATCGTGTCCTGTGGGTTGGCATCATCCTCCTCATGGCGCTCGGTACGGTCATGGTATTGTCATCGTCGGTGATGATTGCCGAACGGCGATTCGGCGAAGCCGGTTACTTTTGGAAGAAGCAGCTCTTGTGGAGTGTATTGGCAATTATTGTCATGGCAATCGTTTCACGAATCGACTACCGCCTGCTGCGTAAGTGGATTCTTCCGGGTGCGCTCGTCTCGATTATCCTGCTCATTGCCGTGCTGTTTACCGAGCCGGTCAACGATGCCAAACGCTGGCTCAATCTCGGGTTGTTCAAGTTGCAGCCGGCGGAAGTATTTCGCGTTGTGGCGTTGATGTTCGCCGCCGCATTAGTGGCCAAACGCGCGGACGACATGGATCGTCCGTGGCGGTTGTGGCCGCTCGGATTGCTGCTGATAATCGGCACCGTACTGTTCATGTTACAGCCGGAGTTCTCCGGCGTCATGACAATGTATCTCACGATCGGGATCATCCTGCTGGCCGGGGGATTGCGTTGGCGGCACATCCTTCCCGCCGTCGCGCTCATCGCCATTGTGGGCTCCGTCACGGTCTTTGGATTTGAATACAAGAAGACGCGAATCAATGAGTGGTACGAGGGATTCGTCACCGATACCGGCGGTTCTTATCAGGTGCGGCAGTCGAAGGTCGCACTCGGATCCGGTGGACCATTCGGTGAAGGATTGGGACGCGGCCGAGCAAAGATGTTGTACTTGCCGGAACCACACACCGATTTTGTTCTGGCCACCATTGGTGAAGAATTGGGTTTGGTTGGCTTCACGGCCGTTGTGGCCTTGGCAACACTGCTGATTCTGCGATCGTGGCGGGTGGCGACACGTGCTCCGGATCGATTCGGCTATTTGCTCGTCATCGGTATCGGCGGCGCCCTGTTTGTGAATGCAGGACTGAATGCAGGCGTGGTGACCGGACTCGTTCCGGCCACCGGCCTGCCGTTTCCTTTTGTCAGCTATGGAGGATCGTCGCTGCTGACGACCGCGGCGGCATGGGGCATTGTGCTCAACGTGTCGCGTTACCGGACACCGCGTTCCGCTCGGTTGGTGGGATCGGGATGATGGCATGCGTGTCCTGATGGCGGCCGGCGGTACAGGTGGACATCTCATTCCGGCAATACGAATTGCCGAGGCGGTCAGACGGCAGCGAAGCGAAACCGAATTGTTGTTTATGGGTGGCGATCGAGGATTTGAGGAAGACGTGATCACACGACGCGGCGAACGATACATCGGCCTTCCGGCGCGCGGCTTTGCACGCAAACGCATTGTGCAAAACGTGCGAGCCGTCTTCAGCAACTGGCGCGCGCAGCGAATGGGTAACCGTGCCGTATCCGACTTCGTTCCCGATGTTGCCGTCGGATGCGGCGGGTATGCATCGTACTTTCCCATTCGCGCCGCTCGTGCTCAGTCCATTCCATACGTGTTGCAGGAACAGAATCGCATCCCTGGGTTGGCCACACGGTGGTTGTCCGCAGGGGCAGACACAGTGTTCACGGCATTCGAGCAGACGGCGGACGCACTGTCGAAGGCGAAGAGCATCAGCCTCGTCGGCAACCCAATCGATCCGCGGCTGGCGCAATTGGGTCGCGATGAGGCGCGCGCGGCGTGGACATTGAATGCCGATGAACGTGTTGTGTTGGTGACCGGCGGTTCCGGCGGCGCACAATCGATCAATGCCAACATCATTAAGGGACTGGAATCGATCACCCCGGACCAGCCGGTGACTGTGTTGTGGCAAACGGGACGTCATCGTGTCGAATGGAGCGGCAATGCGCAAAGTGGATGGACTGTGCGCGAGTTCGTCTTCACTGATCAGATGACCGAAGCGTTTATCGCTGCCGATCTGATCATCGCACGGGCCGGAGCACTTACGATTTCGGAGATCGCCGCCGTTGGCCGTCCGGCGATCCTGGTTCCGTTCCCATTCGCGACGGCCGACCATCAAACGCAGAATGCGCGCGTCTTAGTTGATGCCGGCGGTGCGGAATTGATCACAGATCCCGACTTGGCCGATGTGTCATTGTTGTCCCGGGCATTGGAAATGCTCGATGATAGCGACCGGTTGGCTGCCATGGGAGAGGGCAATCGCCGATTGGGGAAACCGAATGCCGCCGATGAGATCGCGACATATGTCATTGCTCTTGCAGAGCGATCTCATCGGGGAGATGATAGCAGATCATGATGTGGGCACGACGAATCAAGCGGCTGCATTTTGTGGGCATCGGTGGCGCCGGCATGTCCGGCATCGCTGAGATCCTGCACGCGTCGCAATTTGCCATCACCGGCTCGGACCTGGCCGATTCCGAGACGATTGCCCACCTGCGTTCCATTGGCATCACGGTGTACATCGGGCACGATGCGACGCATGTCGAGGGAGCCGATGTTATCGTGATGTCTTCGGCAGTGACGGCTGAGAATCCGGAAGTTGTCGCGGCGAACGAAGCCGGTATCCCGGTCATTCGCCGTGCCGAGATGCTTGGTGAGTTGATGCGTCTGAAATCGTCGATTGGAATCGGCGGAACGCATGGGAAGACCTCGACGACGTCGATGA
>WJJR01000436.1 GCA_014729565.1 Candidatus Zixiibacteriota bacterium
GACTGCGGGTTCAGGATCGATTCGCGAATATAATTCTCGTCGACGGTAATAACCTCACCGCTTTGCAGTTCCTGCTCGTGGCCGAAGAGTCCAAGGAAGGAAGGGCCATTGCCCGCGCTGCCATCGATGCTGTGACAGGTATTGCAGGTCTTGGAGACATACAGTTTGGCGCCGTATTCTTCCGGTGTCATCCCCTCCCCGCTGAATGCCTGTTCCTCAATCCACTCGTTGTACTCGCGCTGACTCACCACACGCACCGTGCCGATCATCTTCGAGTGATCGGTGCCGCAGTATTCGGCGCAGAAGAGGTGGTGATTGCCTTCGCGCGGCGCCTCAAACCAGGCGAGCGTGTAACGGTTGGGGAGGACGTCACGTTTGATTCGAAAATCGGGGACGAAGAAACTGTGGATCACGTCTTGTGATGACATCAACAGCTTGATCGGTGTCCCCGAGGGGACGACCAATTCGTTGATGGTGTTGTTGCCCTCGGGATACGTAAAGGACCAGAACCACTTCTGGCCGGTGACTTTGATTTCCATCGCATCCTTCGGGATCACCGACGAGCGAATGTATCCTTTGAAGCCCCAGACGAAGATGATCCCCACCAGAATGACAGGGATGATGATCCACGTGATCTCGAGCAGGTTGTTGTGCGTGATACCGGGCGTGAGCTTGAGCGCCTCGCCACGGCGGCGGTAGCGGATAACAAAAAATACCACCAGCCCCATGATGAGCACAAAGAAGAAGATCGAGATGCCCAGCATGAAGTTGAACAGCGCGTCTACATCACCCGCAGTCGTCGATGCCTTCGGCGGCAAAAACAGTGTTCCGAGTGTATCCATCGTAGCTACTGACTACCCCTCAATGCACACTGGAGGCGTGCGCGTGGTGCGTGTGGTGACTTTTGACCCGTTCACGCACCCAGTACGTGCCCAGAAACACGGCGAGCAGAATCAGCGTCACCAATCCGCCGAGTCGCATGACATTGCTGGCGAACAGCACATACCCGCCGGCATCGGGATCGTAGTGAAAGCAGTACAGGATGATCCGATCGACCGTCGAACCAATCTTCCCTTCCGACGCTTCCAGCAAACTCAGCTTAAGATCGCGCGGTGCGTATTCGATCCCGTACAGATACCGCGATATGACACCCGCTTCGGTGAGAATGAAGATCACGGCCGGATGGGCGTACATGTCCTGCTTCTCGTCGTAGTAATACTGGAATCCCACTGCGTCAGACAGCGCGTTGATGTTGTCTTCGTTGCCGACCAGGAAGGCCCAGCCGCGTTTCGACTGCATCGGCCCGACCGATTCGAGGTACCGTTTCTTGCGTTGCTGGGTCAATTCGACCGTCTCCAGCGGATCGATCGACACGTTGACCATCTGGTACTCGGCGCCGGGTCGCCACTCGAGTCCGCGAACACCGTTGGTGAGTCCATTGAGCAGAACCGTGCAGAGCATCGGGCAGTTGGTGTACGATAATGTCAAAATCACCGGTTTCTCGTTGTGAAAATAGTCGCCGAGCATGACCTCTTCGCCCTGATCGTTGGTGAAGGTCAGATCGAGCGGGATGGTATCGCCCGGATGCTCGATCACATCGATGCCTTGCAGTTCGGCGACACTGTCCATAACGACTTGCGCCGAAACGACCTGGGGGAAGACAAACAGGTACAGGCCGGCCAGCAGCAGGACTGCCGCCAGTGGGTGAATCGGCCTATGGTCAGTTCGTAATGTCATCATCGTCTAACGATAGTCGGTGCCGGTGCGTTCCTGAAAAGCCTCATCGGCCATCAGTTGCATGGCGCGTTCGATGGGGATGCGGTAGACACCGTTCGCCGTGTCGATGACGGCGTACGAATGCAATTCGCGGTCTTCGCGCGCGCGGAGTTCACGCAGTTCTTTGGACTCGGGCGACAACACCATCTCCTGAATGACCCGCTCCTTTTCGAACACGAAAAACTCATTCATGAAGACGACGACCAGCAGCGTGAACACGATGGCGATCGCAGTGAACACCAGCATGCGACCGACGTTGACGTCGCCCTTCTCGTATCCGGTGTCGGCGCCGTGCTGCGGCGTGTCGTGTTCGTTATGAGTGTGTTCGTCGCTCATGCTATTCTCACCTAATGGCTCTCTGAGTGCACCGATGCCTTGAGTTTCGGATCGCCGACCGGGATCAGTGCGTTGGCGCCAAACTGCCGCCAGAACAGGCCGACGAAGATACCGCCGATTCCTACCATCACGACGGGGTCCATCCACGAGATGCCGGCGCCGTCGGGTTGGATGCCAGGGAGCACGAGCCAGTACAAATCAAGCCAGTGCATGGCCAGTAACCAGAACGACATCGCCGCCAGGAAACTGAGATTACGCTTCCAGGTCTTCGGCAACAACAGGAAGAACGGAATCACGAAATGGCCCAAAACCAGAATCAGAGTGACAATCTTCCAGGATCCGACCCACCGGTGCGCAAACCAGATTGTCTCTTCCGGGATGTTGCCGTACCAGATCAGAAAGTACTGCGAAAAAGCCATGTAAGCCCAAAAGATCATAAACGCAAAGAGGAGTTTGCCGAGATCGTTGAAGTGTTCAACGGTGATGACATCGGCCAACACACCCTTCTTGCGCAAAAAGATCAGAACAATTGTCACGAAGCAGAGCGTGCCGACCACCGCACCGGCGAAAACGTACGCGCCGAAAATGGTCGAGTACCAGTGCGCATCGAGCGACATCAGCCAATCGAAGGCGGCGAAGGTCGTCGTGAAGGCGAACAGCAACATCCCGCCGGCGGCGATGCGACGCGTGCGCACGCGCCGCTTTTCATCATAGCCCGAATCATCGGCGATCGAGGACCGATACAGACTGAAGGCGAGTGCAAACCAGACGGCAAAGTAGATGACGGCGCGGATGATGAAGAACGTGGTGTTCAGGAATGGTTCTTTGTGCTGCAACAGCTCATCGTGGGCCACGGCATCAGCATGACTCCAGTGATACAAATCATGTATGCCCAGTGCGACCGGAATGAACAGGATCGCCATGATCGGCAGCACCATCATGACGCTCTCGATCAGCCGGCGCAACGCCACGCTCCACTGGGCGGCCACCAGATACTCAAGCATCACGAAGAACAACGCACCCAGACCGATGCTCAGCCAGAACATGTATGCGGTCAGATAGGCATGGAAGAACCGTGGCGCGTCATTGACGTATGCCAGTACAGCCGCCACCAACCCAATCACCCCGATGATCAGGGCACGCCTGCCGGGACGGGCGCCGGTCAGCTTGTATGTGGTCGGGTCAATCGTCATGATCCGTCACGCGCTCTCAATTGGGATCGTTTCTCCTGTGGCACGTCGTCGAGTGTGGCATTCTGGCTGCGTTGCAGCGCGCGCATGTACGCGATAATCGCCCACCGGTCGTCCGGTGGAATCTGGTGCTTGTATCCTTTCATATTGCGAATACCATACGTGATCACGTTAAAGATGTGCCCATCGCTCACGTCACGCAGCCGGTCGGAGTGGTATGTCGGTGGCGGGACATAACCGCGATTCACCATGATCCCGCGTCCATCGCCGGTGCGTCCGTGGCAGGGCGAACAATAGATGTCGAATCGTTCCTGGCCGCGTTCGAGGAGCGGCATCGTAATCTCATCCGGTATCTCGGCAACCGGCACACTGTCGGCATCCAGACCGGTCATAAAGACCGAGTCCATGATCAGCGCGCCGCGCGGCACGGTGCCGGCGGGCGGCGTGCGCATCGCCGCGTTATCATCGAACAGGGC
>WJJR01000437.1 GCA_014729565.1 Candidatus Zixiibacteriota bacterium
CCACGGGACCGACGTTGAGATGATCCGGAACTCGGCCCGGCGGATGCGCTCAAAGCAGACCGACCAGTGACGCTTGGGGATGCGGTAGTAGTGCATCTCGGCGCCGAACGGGTGGAACTCCTCTTTACCGATGATAAACTTATGCTGGACAATGCGTAAAGAGGTCCGCGAGTCTTTCGCGCCGCCAATTGTGAGTGTGCGGGGGTCCGTATTTGTCTGTTCCATGAGGTCCGTTGCTGTTGTGCGCCGCAATTGAAAAAGCGAAACGATAGGTCCCGCTCGACGCATTGTCAAGCTAATTTCCGCAAGGCATTGACTCACAACTTCTTACAAATGTGAAACCTGTCACAATCATCGGTCTACGCCGGACGGACATACGCCGGTTGGCGCGGATAGAGCAGCAAAGACACTGGATCCCCGCTCTCACATGTCGGCTCCGCCGACACGTGGGCGGGGATGACAGAATACGGGGTGGTTGATCAGGGGGGCATTGAGCAGTGGGGTAGTTGAGCAGTCGAGGTTTCGCCCAAATGAAAAGCCCCGCCACGATTCCTCGCGGCGGGGCTACTCGAATATCGATCGATCAAACGCTTACTTCAGCAGCGTCATCTTCTTGACTTCGGCATGATTCTTCGCGGTGAACCGGTAGAAGTACATGCCGCTCGGTACGGCATTGCCATTCTCATCCACACCCGACCAGTCAACCGAATAGACACCCATCGGCTTGTAATCGTCGACCAATGTAACCACCGACTGTCCGAGGATGTTGAACACTTCCAACTTCACGTGTCCGTCCCGACGATTGGTGAAGTTGATCACGGTGCTCGCGTTGAAGGGATTCGGGTAGTTCTGCTCGAGCCTGTACGAATCGGGAATCACGTCGGATGAAATCACCTTAACATCGGTATACAGATCCGACTCACCCCACTCTCCGATACAAGCCGCCGGCTCCTGAGCAACACCAGCCGACAAGCTTGCCGGAGCATCGGCCGGGACTCCTCTGACACGCCAGTAGAATGGCAAGACGTCATCCACCTGAATCAGCGCCTGATGCTGATTGCCGGTCACATTAGAAGCTTCGTAGAACGGATTGGTGAAGTCCTGATTGTCTGCTAATTCGATTTCGTAGCTTGCCGCACTGTCGCCCAAATCTTCCCAGAAGAAGTCGATCGCATTGCTCACGCCATCCCAGATGGCCGAATCGAGTACGGGCGCCGCCAAGCCGACATTCCGGCACGCTTCAATACCAACACACACATAGCCGGCGGTGAAATCAACTGCGACCTGCGCGCCGCCAAATTGAACATACACGAGATGGTTAGCGGGGTTTGTGCAAGTGGTGTCGATAACGAAGCACCCTTCCACATCATTCACCGTCATCTCTAGGAGGACAGAACCTTCCGTGTCCGATCCCGCCTCCATTTGATCACCCAAAATCACCTGTCGGAAACACAGGACGGCCATTGGAAGCCCTTCAAAACAGGACGGATCAACAATAGTATCCTGATCGCATATTGGCGCTTTGAAACCGCCCGGCTGGGCGCTCTTGCATGTTCCATTGTCGTCCGGTCCATTGGTGGCCTCGTCACCGTATGTATTGTTGATCACGATCTGATTCAGAGCGCCACCCGGTAGCACCAGCCGTTCCCGCCACCGGATCGTCAGGCCAGTGGGAGCCGTGAGAGCCCCAAACCCATTAGCGGAGTCGCTACGAATCATCAATGGGCAAACGATGGTTGCAATCTCAACGTCATTGGTAAACTTGACTCGTACGTCAACGGTCGAATTCGGCGCCAACTGATCTTTCGTCTCGACGACTGCCTGGTTGACCGCCCAGGCGCTCGACGCGATCGTGAGGCAGATCGCAGCCATAACACAAACCTTCAGAAGTTGCCTCAAAGTCTTCCCCTCCATTGCTTACCGCCTCCCTACTTTATGCATGAAATCCATCCCAATTATCCATACTTCCCCACTTGCAAGAAGCCCCACCTCTGAGCGGTTGTCAACTAATAAAACATCCCAATGAAGGGGTCAATTGGTAGTCGTGACAGCTTCGAACGGCTGTTCTACCCGTCACGGGTCGATCAAACGAACGGCATGGCATGACATTATAAGGAAGGGCTGTGCCTCGATCAGGCACAGCCCTCTTTCACCTATTCATGACCTGTCAGATCATCTATGGTGCACACGGATCGACCGGCGGTGGTCCATTGAAGAAGAGGTGGTCGATCAGCTCATTAAGGTCCACCGCATCCGGGAACGTGTCATTATTGAAATCGGCACGTGTGGTGGGGCAGCCGGGATCCTGCGGGTCTGGCCCGGCGAAGAACAGGGCTTGGATTTCTGCGTTAAGATCGACGGCGTCGAGCGTCAGATTCTCGTCAAAATCAGCCTGGAAGGGGCAGTCACACGGATTGTACATCGTAATCGACCCTGCGCTGAATTGGGGCTTGAAACTCGCCCATTCCGATGTGAGGCGCAAATCATTGGTCGAAAATGTTGCCGAATCGACCACCTCGACCTGTCCGTCGGTGTTGCCGAAGCCGGATCGCACCCAGAAGTACGCCACGATCCCCTCGCCCGCCGGCAGCGGGTCACCGTCGGGTGACGTCATACGCCACAGCACCTGGCCGGAAAACCGGTTGTCGAAGACCAACTGTATGGACCAGGCCGACGTGCGCGGCCCTCTGGTGATCGAATCGATGAAGATGTTCGGACTGCCGCTCAACTCGAATGGCAGCGAAATCTGGTCCATCGGGTGGGAGTTATTCAACCGTACCGGCACGGCGGCCTTCGACTGAAATGCGACCGGCAGTTGGATGTCACCGTAGTCGATCGTGTCGGCGACCGCCACAATTAACTCAGGACAGAGCCGTGTGTGGGGACCGGTCGGGCCGCTGGCAGTGAACGAGACGTCATAGATGCCGGCATCGGTGTACGTGTGGGACGCATTTGCCGTCGCCGCCGTATCACCATCGCCAAAGTCGTATTTGTATGGTCCCGAGGGTGCATTCGGTGAGGTATCGGTGAAATTCACCAGCAGGGGAATCTGACCGACCGTCGTGTCGGCCGCGAAATCGGCGGTGGTCAAATCGGCCAGTGCAAGGTGTGCGTTGACACGGCCACTGCCCAACTCGCCGATGAAACTCGGATTGTCCGCATAGACATCATCGACGTTCTCCAGGATGACCGAATCTACTTCCACACGGGTCCAGGTTGGCTTGTGCGAATACACCAACGCCGCGACACCGGCAACGGTGGGAGCGGCCATCGACGTACCGGAATACTCGGCATAATCCTGTACCCCGAATTCGCCGATCGTGCTGAGAATCGCGCCACCGGGCGCCGAGATGTCGATTAGTGACCCATAATTCGAGCTGCCGTCCTTCTTATTAAACTTGTTCAACCAGGCCACGACAATGACCTCGTCGACCTGGCTGATGCTGCCGAAGTCGAACGGATCGTCACTGCCCTCGTTGCCGGCTGAATAGGTGAATGTGACACCGGCGTCGACGGCGTTCTGTGCCGCACCCCGGACGGTCAGCCCACTTGATCCCCACGACCCATTGATCACGCGGCAGCCATTGGCCACGGCATAATTGATCGCATTGACGGCAGCCCCCATCTGGACATATCCGCGTCCATCGTCAGCCAGGTAGCCCATCCGCAAACACATGATCTTGCAGCCGGGCTTCCGCAGGGAACGCATGCCCCCGGCGATTCCGGCGACGCCGGTCTCATTGCCGGTAACGGCCGCTGCAATACCACCGACGTGCGAACCGTGACCCGTGAAATCGTCCGGATCATTATCTTCGTCGGAACAATCTTCACCGGCCCAGCAATTACCC
>WJJR01000438.1 GCA_014729565.1 Candidatus Zixiibacteriota bacterium
AAATCAATGCTGATGGGGAAGTGACCCGCTTTGACCTCGCGTCCGTCGACGTTCAACGTTGTATACCGTCGACTAGTGTGCACCGAAATACTCGGGACCATTTCCCGTGCGCACTGGACGAAGTTCTTGCGGTCGCGCAATGTTTGAAAGCCCAGCAGATCGTAGGCGAGCAGACCACGTATCAACTCACCGGCCCAGGGCAGGCGCCGGAACAGATCGAGCGACGGAAACGGTGTGTGCAGGAAATACGACAGTGGCTGTGTCACACCCTGCTCACGCAGAAAATGCCCGACCATGATCAACTGATAGTCGTGCACCCAAATGAAGTCGTCTCCCGACACATTCGTTGCAATCGTTTCCGCGAATCGTCGATTCACCTGCAAATAGGTTTGGTAATTGTCCAGTGAGAAGCGGCAATGGCCGAGCAGATCGTGAAAGAGAGGCCACAGCGCTTCATTGGCGAAGCCGCGATAGTATCTCTGTTCTTCCTCTTCGGTTAACGGAATCGCCACCACTTCGTAGTGGTTTTCATCCTTGTAGGTGGTGAGCAGGTCATCCAGCGGCACCTCGGGACCGCATCCCGGCCAGCCAATCCAGAGGCCGCGATTGCGTTTCATCACCGGTTCTAACGCGGTGACCAGTCCGCCGGCGCCGGGCTCGATCCGCCATTGGCCATCTTGCACCGTGACACGAATCGGCAATCGGTTTGACACGACGACAAAGCGTCTATTCTCTTCATCTTCCATCAGTCTCTCCATGACGACATATAATCAGTGAGGCCATCCATACTGAGTTCAGTCACGTTACCACAATGACATCTTACAAGATACACAATCCTGCGTTCGTGTACCGCCGGTATAATTCCCCATCGCGTCGGCAATCGTGATTTACCCGACAGTTGTTGTCTTCAAATAATGCGCAATCAGTAATACACGATGCGCCGGTGGAAACGCAATCGCCGTGCGCCGACCCCAGCGCATCGAGACCGATTACCAATATACGATTATCGGTGCGGATTTGTAATACAAACCCTGCCGAAAGATACAGGCAGTATCATTCGCCGTTGGCGAAAATGCGGTCGGTGATACCGTGCGACAGTCCCAGCATCAATGTCAGGTACTCGCGCAGGTGACGCGTGTTGAGAAAATACTCGCGGACAAACTCACGGGCCGCCTCACCGATTTTCTGAATGCGATTGGGTCGCCGCAGCAGATACAAGATGCGGTGGGCCGCGCCCTCGGGAGAATTGACGAGGAAGCCGGTTCCGTAATCGAACACTTGCAGCCGGATGCCGCCGGTATTGCCGCCGATCACGGGTTTTGATTTCCACATGCCTTCGGTCACCGTGAGGCCGAATCCCTCGCGGGTTGATTTCTGAATGACGATGTCGGCGGCGCGCTGCAAGGCATTGATCGTACGGTGAGCATCGCCCGGAAGGAATAACACATGCAAGTCGGGATCGTCGGCGGCTTCCTCCTGCACGGCGTTCAACACTTCGGCGCCTTCCGGATCATCGGTGGCGCCGCCACCGGCCAGTACCAACTGCACCGGTGCGTAACGACGCACCAGACGGTACGCCTCGATGACGCCGAGCGGATCCTTGAAACGGTCAAAGCGGGACACCTGCACCAGCAGCGGCCGCTCCGGATCGAGTTCAAATTGTGCGCGCACGTTGTCGATCTCCTCTTGCGGCAACTCGATGTTCTTCTCCGAGAGCGGATCGATTGACGGCGCGATGATAAACTGTGAGTGCGTCATTGCCTGTGAAAATTGCGGCATGGAGAAGATCGATGCTTCGTACAGCTCGACAAACGGACGCAAGAACTTCCACGCGACCCGCGACGGGTGCGACACGTCGATGTGGCACCGCCACACCCAATGCCCGCGTACATCGGTAATCAGTGACCGCAACTCCGCCGGCTGGGGATCGTGAATGAACACAAAGTCGGCATCGGCGAGCATCGGCCCGAGCCGTTCGGCCGCCGCGCGGTTGGCCTCGTGGTACGCATCGGCCCACTTCGGCGGAATCATGATGTCTCGTCCCTGCAGGCCGTTGTGCAGCGACTTGGTCATCTCATAAAAGCGCGCATCGCCCTCGATCACTTCCCATTGCACATCCAGTCCCAGCTCGCGCATCAGCGGCACCATCCAGAACAGGATCTCGGCGACACCGCCGCCGGTGCGGGTCGAGTTGACATGCACCACGCGCTGCCCGTCAAACCGGCTCGCCATCTGGTGCAATCCCGCAACCGCTTCGGGACCGGCCACCTCGGCGTAACGATCCAACATCGAGGAGGTCATCATGCAGTCCTCCCCGCGAGCGCGTCGGTGACCGTGGCGATGAGTGTGTCTTTCAGTTCGCGCAGGCTGAGGAAGTAGAAGTCGAGCGTGGCCAGCCGTTGCGCCAGCGGATCGGCCTCGTCGCCAAAGCCGGCCAGCCAGGCGGTGAAGTCATCCAAACCGATCGGCGCTCGGCGGCGCGCCTCGATGAAATGGTAGTAAATCGATCCGAGATTCATCCCCTGGACCGCGCCCGGCAGATCCTCCTTCGACTGCAGATAGACACCGGTGCCGAAAACGACCGTCATCGCCTGGAGGAAGTGAAATTGATCGCCACGGTCGGCGGTGGGGTAGACCTCGGTTTCAGACAGGCGGTCATCGATGATATCGAGGGTGGCGACCCGGAGGTCTTCGAGTTCGGGATAGGTGTACGGATCGAGCACCCCCAGCCGCTCAGCCAGGACCGGATCGCGCAGCGCATGGGCCGCCCACACGGCGAAATCGTTGGGATATTCCGGATCATCAAAACTCGGCCGCAGCTTGGTCTCGCAGAAGTGGTGATATAAGGAGGCCCGGGGGCACGCTTCAATGCGGTCGCGCAGTTCGCGTAAGTTGATCGCCGGCTTGAGATTAGCCGTTCGGGTGATGAGCGTGCAGCCCTGGACGTAGAAGGGGTCGTGGGTCATGGGTGCTGTCCATTCGGTCTCAAGTTGTCATCACGTCATAAGCCGGAGACCATATTCTCTCTATCGGTAACATTTTCGGTTCCGCAATCCCGTCAAGGGCAAGAGGTTCACGCCCGGATCGGTGGGTGCTTTAAACCGTTGAAACGGTTTTCTGAGCAGATGTGATCGGACCCACCCAGTTAAGGCTGGGTGTTAGAAAGGCATAGAAGTCCGCTGAAGCGGACTTGCGGTTCACTGACAATGCCTTTCGACGCCGTTGTGGCATACGAGCGTCGACACACGGTGACATCCTAAAAGAAAACCCCCGCTGCTACTGCAACGGGGGTTATTGCGTTCAGGTGAGACTGGCGTCTTAGAAACCGCCCATGCCGCCCATGCCGCCGGGCATGCCGCCGCCCATGCCGCCCATGTCGTCACCGCCGCCGCCCTTCTTCTCGGGCTTGTCGGTGATCATGGCTTCGGTGGTGAGCAACAGCGACGCGATCGAGGCCGCGTTTTCCAGCGCGATGCGGGTGACCTTGGTCGGGTCGATCACACCGGCGTTCATCAGGTCTTCGTAGGTGTCGGTGGCGGCGTTGTAGCCGAAGTTGCCGTTCTCGCTCTTGACGCGATTGACGACAATCGACCCCTCGACACCCGCATTCTCGGAAATCATGCGCAGCGGCTCTTCGAGCGCCTTACGCACGATGTTGATGCCGATCGACTCGTCTTCGCCCGTGCCATTGAGGCCTTCGAGCGACTTCAGGCAGCGAATGAACGCCACACCGCCGCCCGCGACGATGCCTTCTTCGGCCGCCGCACGGGTCGCATGGAGCGCGTCTTCCACCCGCGCCTTCTTCTCTTTCATCTCAACTTCGGTGGCCGCACCGACATTGATGACCGCCACACCACCGGCGAGTTTCGCCAGACGTTCCTGCAGTTTCTCGCGGTCGTAGTCGGATGAGGTCTCATCGATCTGCTTACGGATCTGCGAGATGCGTCCCTTGATCTTCTCGGTGTCACCGGCGCCTTCGACAATCGTGGTGTTGTCCTTATCGATATTGACGCGCTTGGCCTTACCGAGATGCGAGAGCACGGTATTTTCGAGCTTGAAGCCCAGCTCTTCGGAGATCACCTGGCCTCCGGTGAGGATGGCGATATCTTCGAGCATTGCTTTGCGACGGTCGCCGAAGCCCGGCGCCTTGACCGCGCAGACACGCAGCGTGCCGCGGAGCTTGTTGACCACCAACGTGGCCAGCGCTTCGCCTTCGATATCTTCGGAGATGATCAGAAACGGCTTCCCGAGCTGCGCGACCTTTTCGAGCACCGGCAGCAGGTCTTTCATCGTCGAGATCTTCTTATCGTGAATCAGGATCACCGGCTCTTCGAGGACCGCTTCCATTGCTTCGGGATCGGTCACGAAGTACGGCGAGATGTAGCCGCGGTCGAACTGCATACCTTCAACCAAATCGAGCGTGGTCTCGGCGGTCTTCGAATCCTCAACGGTGATGACACCGTCTTTGCCGACCTTGTCCATTGCTTCGGCGATCAGGTCGCCGATGGTCGAGTCGCTGTTTGCCGAAATGGTGGCAACCTGCGCGTATTCCTTCGGCGACGGGACATCGGATTTCATCTTCTTGAGTTCCGCCACAATCGCAGTGACCGCCTGGTGGATGCCACGCTGTAGGCTCATCGGGTTTGCCCCGGCGGTGACGTTCTTGAGGCCTTCGCGGTAAATCGCCTGCGCCAGTACCGTCGCAGTGGTGGTACCGTCACCGGCGACATCGGAGGTCTTCGACGCCACTTCCTTGACCATCTGGGCGCCCATGTTTTCGAAATTATCTTCGAGTTCGATTTCCTTGGCGACCGTGACACCGTCTTTGGTGATCGTCGGCGCGCCGAATTTCTTGTCGATCACGACATTGCGCCCCTTGGGGCCGAGCGTGATCTTGACCGCATTCGCCAACTGGTCGACGCCGCGTTTCATCTTCTCGCGGGCGGTCATGGAGAATTCCAACATCTTGGCCATTGCTAATACTCCTCTTTCGTTCTCTTGGGTTTACTGTATCAACCTGATGTCAGCGCGCGTTAGCTGACGACCGCGAGGATGTCCCCTTCGCGCATAATCAAGAATTCGTCGTTGTCGATGGTGACTTCGGTGCCCGAGTATTTGCCGTAGAGGACCCGGTCGCCCTTCTTGACTTCCATCTGGACCACGTCGCCCTTGTCGGTCCGGCGTCCGGCGCCGACTTCCATGATCTCGCCCTGCTGCGGTTTCTCTTTGGCGGTGTCGGGGATAATGATGCCACCCTTCTTCACTTCTGTCTCAACGTCGAGAGGCTTAATCACCACTCGATCACCCAATGGTTTCACTCCCATCGTTACTCCTCCTCCGTCGTTCAAACTGGTTTGGCTGACGACGGCTATGTTGCGAGTTCACTTAACTCATTAAATGACAGCGTCTTTTTCGTTGTTAGCACTCATCGTTTGTGAGTGCTAACAGGGTGATTATACGCATCTAAGCCCGTTAGATGCAAACTTTTTTTGTCAATTCGGGAGGTGGATGATAGCCAGCGCGATGGGGATTTGGGAGAGTTCGCTTCAGCGGCAACTGGCGGGTTGTCACGATGGCTATGAGTCCGCTTCAGCGGACTTAACGTGTTATAGCACCTGGCTTTAGCCAGGTGAATGCGAGCCCTTCCAATGACTCTCTGGCCCGGCTTCAGCCGGGTGGGCATGTCATTACCAACCCCCGGCTGAAGCCGGGCCAGATTGAGAATCGTGGCCCCGTGTCCACCCGGCTAAAGCCATGTTTTATAGCGATTGTCAGAAGTATTTTCCGTTAGCAGAAGTCCCCGTTCAGTCGTCAACCCTCCCCTGTCATCCCCGCGAAGGCGGGGATCCATTTTGAACCCAGCCACGCGCGGAGAATGGATTCCCGCTTTCGCGGGAATGA
>WJJR01000439.1 GCA_014729565.1 Candidatus Zixiibacteriota bacterium
TGCGGGCGACAACTTCGATATTGCCGCCTTCAGCCAACCGTCACGGCAAGTGGGTGGTGACTACTACGATTTCTTTCCGCAGAGCGACGGTTCACTGGGCATGGTTGTCGCGGACATCTCCGGGAAAGGGGTGGGGGCAGCGCTTCTGGTGTCGCAGCTTCAGGCGATTCTCAAGGCGGAAGTGCGCACCCGCGGCTCGCTGCATACCATGATCACCAAAACCAACGCGCTGATCACGGAGTCAACGGCGCCCGATCGGTTTGCGACGCTGGTGTACGCGGAGTTTGATCCGGACACGCTGGAACTGAAATACTGCAACGCCGGCCACAATTACCCGATAATTGTGCGCGCCGACGGTCAGATCGAAACATTGGAAACCGGTGGGCTGCTGTTGGGCGTCTCCGGACATGCACAATACCAGACGGATCAGAAGACACTGGGACCGGGCGATCTGGTCCTGTTCTACACCGATGGCCTCTCCGAAATCAACGATCCCCAGGGGAATGAATTCGGTGAGAAACGCCTCACGGAGTTTTTGACCAAGAACCGTCACCTGTCGGTCGAGGACCTGAAGAATCGTCTGGTGCGTGAAGTATCCCAGTTTGCGTTGGGAGAGATCGGCTTCGACGATCTCACGCTGGTGATCCTGAAGATCAAGGCCGACAGCCTGTAAAACGCCCGGAGCGAACGCCGTGGGGGAGATTACGACTGTGCCAAACCGGTTGATTTTTACGGTGCTCGAACGCCGTGCGATCCATATAATCTAGAGGCTTGCGGGGGATATGCCCCGCCGGTTTAAGGGCGAACGAATGCACGACACCATGGCCAAGACCAACAACCCCGGCGATCTGAAATACTGTCCCTATTGCCGGACGGAGCTGATCATTCGGGAGGAGGGGCTGTTGCATCGGCTGGCCTGTCCCGATTGTGGCTGGATTTACTACCGTAATCCGGTGGCGGCCGCCGGCGGGGTGGTCGTGCGTGATAATCGTGTGTGCCTGGTTCGCCGGGCCATTGAGCCGCGGCGCGGCGATTGGACCCTCCCGGCGGGATTTGTCGAATACGATGAGACGCCGGCAGAATGTGCCGAACGGGAACTCGAAGAAGAGACAGGGCTCAAAGTCGCAGTGACCGGCCTGCATGGTGTGTATGCCGGGTTTGATGATCCTCGCCAGCGCGTCGTGTTGGTTCTCTACCGCATGCGCGAGATTGCCGTGCGCGAACCGGTCGCCGGTGACGATGCCGATGAGGTCGGTTTCTACACACTCGATCAACTCCCCGGGAGACTCGCCTTTCGCGCCCACGTGATGGCGCTGGATGATCTGGCGAAACAGTTGACATCCGACGCCTAATTCGATACGCAAAGCAATCATCATGACCGTCGCTCACCCCACACCCCGACTCACCTTCCGCCACGTTCTCTGCGGGCTTGTGATTGTGAGCGTCATTGTCGCCGCCGCCGGCCTGGCCGGAGCACAGGGCCGGGAGCTGAGTACACTGACTGCTGACAAAGACAAGCTCGTGTGGTCGCCGATCGATGGCCCGGTCATCGAAGGGGAGATTCACCGCGCGGGGCTCAGTCCCGATCTGCGTGCGGTTTTGGACGATGCGTTCGTTCCGGATGGCCTGCAGACCACGCGCGGTGTCGTCTCCAGCACGTCGATTGCTCTGCGCATTGATGAGGTGAGCGGTTCGCGTGTTCGCCTGCTGTTTGCCGAAACACCGATTGCGTCGACCGACATGCTGTGGTCGTCGCGAAGCTCCGCTCGGGTCGAAGCGAAGGAGGTGTGGTTCGGCGACGTTGTTACCTACGACGCGTTGACCACCATCGACGGTGAAGTGCTGGGCAGTGTGATTGCGATTGGCGGCGACGTCTCGATTGGGAAGGGCGGATCGATCCGTGGAGACGTGATTGTGATCGGCGGTATTCTGCGCCAGCGGCCCGATGCGAAGATCTACGGCCGCGTTTTTGCCCCCGGCGGTCATCGCCGTCCCCGGTTGTTCATCCCCAGTGTCGGCGAATTGGATAAGCGCGGTTACGAGTGGCGGCCAACGTTGTCGTACGATCGTGTCGACGGGCTGCGTCCCGGAATCGGGGGTACGATCCTCGGCGATGATCATACGCTCGAACTGGATTTGTGGTCCGGCTATGCGTTTGCATCGGAAACGTGGCAGTATCGATTCGGCATCGGGAAGTTCTTCCTTCCGAATCGGGCACTGCGCCTGAGTGGTTCGCTGTATCGCATGACTATGACCGAAGACAGCACCGTGATCGGACGCGATGAGAACACGGTGTATGCGTTGGTGGCGGGGTCCGATTACCGCGACTACGTCGGTATCGACGGGGGTGAAATCGCGATCACCTGGAGATACAAAGAGTTGGGGGCGTTTTCGGCCGCCTATCAGAACCACGATTTCCGGCCCCTGGCGGCCAGTATCAATCTCTGGCACCTGTTCCGCAACAATGAAGAGTTCCGTAGGAATTTCTCAACATTGCGCACGCTCGGCTTTCTCGATTCGCTGGGATCCTCGTACGACGGACACGCATCGGCGCTGGTATTGACCCTGCGGCTGGCGCCGGTGGCCAGCGGGCAGCACCCAATCGGGTTCAATGGCTCGTTTGAGTTGGACTATGAAGTGGCCGGCGGCGCCCTCGGTGGCGACTACGATTATGATCGCATTACCCTAAGCGGAAAAGGGTGGTGGGATTCCGGACGCGTCCACAAGTTCACCGTCCGAACCATGCTCGGGACCGGGCGCCACAATCTTCCCCCGCATAAGCTGTACTACATCGGCGGCATGGGAACCTTGCGCGGGTATCGGCAAAAGGAATTTGTCGGCGAGGAGATGTTCGTGACCAATCTGGAGTACCATTTCAAGTATTGGGAGAACCCCTTTGGCGATGCAGCCGTGATTTTGCTTCTTGACGTCGGCAACGTCGAAATTAATGACTCCGCGTGGAACCTCGATGACTTTAAGTCTAACATTGGCATCGGCTTAGACTTCGGCGACGCGATCCGATTCAATGCCGCCAAGGCTCTCGATGAAGCCGACCGCGATCTGAAGTTCACGCTGAAGCTCTCCCGCTCGTTTTAGACTACGTCTTCTCCCGCAGCCCGTTCTTGCTGCATAACTATTTCCCCCGTAGTAGCTTACACCGCCACGATCAGGCTCTCACCACCGTCAATCGATTGTCCTCACACGAAATTCTTCTCGGCGTCTAAGTCGTGGATTGATACAGCGTTGTCTCCGCAGTCGATCAAGGTGCCGATTGCAGGTGACGATAAACCAAAGTGATAGGCCTCACACCATTGGGACCGGACACACTGGGGTGGCTGTATGTCGGATGAACAGGCGAAGACGCTGAAGAACAACTCGAAGACAAAAGCTGATCAGCAACGTGAAAGTTCTGAACAGAGATCAGCACCGCAATCTGAGCGTTCGTCGCGCTCCTCGATCTTTGACAAGCTCGTTGATTCCGGGCCGATCCAAACGACACGCGCGGGGTCCGATCGCGGTGGCAATGATCGGTCGGTGCAGATTCAGAATCTCGAAGCGTTACTCGACATTTCCAAGGCGATCAATTCGACTCTGGTTCTCGATGAGATCCTGCGCCGCGTGATGCGACACGCCATCGATCTGCTGCACGCCGAGCGTGGCTTTCTGATGTTGCTCGACGACAACGGACGCTTGCAGTTCCGGATCGCACACAATATCCGCAAGGAATCGCTCGACACCGAAGAAGACTTTTACATTTCCCGATCGATTGCCAACCGCGTCGCCGAGACCGGGGTTTCCGAATACACCTCGAATGCGCAGGAAGACCCGCGCTACGCGCACCAGAAGTCGGTCGCGGAACTCAGTTTGCGATTTATTATCTGCGTGCCTCTGAAGGTCAAAGACAATGTCATCGGCGTGTGCTATCTCGACAACCAGTCGCGGGCCGGACTCTTCGGCAAGAGCGATTTGCGGCTCTTCGAGTTGTTCGCCGAACAGGCCTCGCTGGCGATTGAGAATGCCAAGCTGTACGAACGCTTGCTGATGCTGACCCGCTACAATGAGAACGTGGTCAATCGCACACCGGTCGGCATCATCGTGGTCGATGAAACCTGCCGGGTGTTGACGTTCAATGATGCCGCCGAACGCATCTTCAAGGCGCCCGATGACGACTGGAACAGCGCCACGCTGGTCAACGAAGGCCGCACGCTGCTCGACATCATACCACCGGCCGACCGGTCCTGGTTTAAGCGTGCACTCCGCGAGGTCGCCGTACGGCAAAAGCCGCAATCGAAGGACAAATACTTTGTCACCATCGGCGGACGCGAA
>WJJR01000440.1 GCA_014729565.1 Candidatus Zixiibacteriota bacterium
ATCACCACGTCGAACTGACGGCCCTCGTCACGGAATAACCGCAACCGTTCGAAGACATTATCACAGATCAGCGTGATCGGTTTCTTCGAGCCGCAATTCAAATCGATATTCTTGCGCATCAATTGCACGGCGGGTGCGGATGATTCAATACTCGTAATGGTTTTGGCCCCGTTCACCATCGCATGGACGGTGAAGCCACCGGTGTAGGCAAAGCAGTCGAGCACATCGCAATCCTTCGCGTACGTGCCCACCACGCGACGGTTCTCCCGCTGATCGAGATAGAAACCGGTCTTCTGCCCGCGCAGAACATCGACCAAAAAGCGTCGCCCGTGTTCTTCGATCGTGATCTGCATCGGCGGATTAGGGCCCTCCAAGGGTCCCCGTGCGGGAGGCAATCCCTCCAGCGAGCGGGCATGCGGATCCGTCCGTTCAAGGATGCAGGTGGGATTGAAGTTCGATTGTAGGTGTTTGGTGACCAATTGCTTAACACGGTCGATTCCCGCTGTCTGGGCCTGCAGCACGAGGAGATCGGCAAACTTGTCGACCACCAGCCCCGGCAATCCATCGGCTTCGGCGTGCACCAACCGGACGGCATCGGTTGTCCCGTTGTTCAGGAGATCGGCGCGACGCGCGATCGACTCGGAGAGTCTACGGATCCACCACTCGTCATTGATCCGCTCATCCTGATTCCACGTCAGCAAACGGGCGACGATCTGGGACTTCGGATTGTAGTATCCGTAAGCGACGAATGTCCCGTTATGTTCTTGAACTTCAACGAGTTCACCTGATCCCGGCGCTCGATTGAGACGTTCAACCGCACCCGAAAACACCCAAGGATGATGGATGCGACCCGGTTTTTCCTTGCCGTTCTTCAGTGTGACTATGGTGTACGGACTCGTGGCCATTGCTCTTAAAGTCTAGTTCGGGAACTGCATCGACTGGTCCAGTCCCGTAGCACTGCTCGTGACACATGCTACGGTCAATTGTCCTGTGAATTCAAATGGAACCGAGCCAATCTCACACTTTACTAGATCGTACGCATTTCCCTTGTTGACAACAGATTAGTTTTCATCGATTATCGCCCCGGGAACGGAAGACCAGTACTGTATACGCACAAGGAATGTGCATCAGGGGGGTTGTATTGCGAAGTGTCCGGGGGGGTGTCCTCGCGCGATCGTTCTCACTGATCGCGGTTGGGTTTTTACTTACAATTTCGCTCCACTTTTCTGCTGCCACTGTGACGGCGGGTCCAGCATCGCTGACAGCGCCGATTGGACCTGAGCATTTACGTAGCTCGGTCAACACACTGCAAGTGTCAGCCCAAAAGCGATGGGAGGTTCGTTGGGAGTCGACTCAGGGTCTCCCCCGTTCGATCGCGGGCGGCTTGTCGGTGCGTTATGACGGGGAGCCAGTGGACATCGCCCGGCAATTTGCACGCGATCATCGCGGGCTGTTTGGACTCTCCGAAACAGCAGCACCTGTTTCCGTTGACGTTCTCCCGGTACGCCAACAGCAACTGCCGGGCGGCGACCTGGTCACACTGCAACAAACGGTCAATGGAATTCCGGTAGTCGATGCCCGCATCGCGATGGTGGTGAGTGATGGTGCTGTTCGTCATGTGTCATCGAGCGCGATTCAAGTGTCAGTACCAATAACGGTGACACCGTCTGTCTCCATACCGGCTGCGATCACAAACGCCCGTCACGCCATCGATCCGTCGCTTCCTCATCGCGTTGTTCAAAAACCCGAATTGGCTGTACTGGCTGATCCCGACCCAACTTTGGCATACGAGGTTTTTGTCTCGGTCAACCGAGGCTATTGGGAGCCCTGGCAGATCCTCGTGGATGCTTCATCGGGCGCAATTGTGCGGCAACGACCTCTCATCCAGGAGGCGACCGGTACCGGACGTGTGTTTGATCCGAATCCGGTGGTCTCGTTGGCCGATGTGTCGTTGCGCGATGAGAACGATGCGGCCAGCGCAGTCCCATCGGCCGGCTATCATTTGGTCACGTTGGAGAATCTCGATGAACCGGTCGCAGGTGTGTATACGCTTGGCGGGTTGTATGTCCGTCTGGTGAACAAATCGATTCCGACGAATGTCGCTCCGACCTCGACAACCGGCAGCTTCCTCTACTGGCGCGATCATGACGCGTTCGAAGAGGTGATGGCCTACTACACGATTGACCGTAACCAGGCGTATATCCAATCGCTCGGCTTCTATGATATCAACAACCGTCCGATCGAAGTCGACGCGCACGCCCTCTTCGGCTGGGACAACTCGTTTTATACCGGCAGTCCGGTGGGGGCGGGATACATCCAGTTCGGCGATGGGGGTGTCGACGATGCCGAAGACGCCGACATCATTCTCCACGAGTACGGGCACGCGATCCAGGACAACAGCAATCCGGGCGTCTTTTTCGGTTCGGCCGACAATGGGTATGGCAATGAGACCGGTGCGATGGCCGAGGGCTTCTGTGATTTTTGGGCGGCCTCGGCGACCTATGATTCCTCGGTCGCGCATATCTTCCCGCCGGAGTTCTTTGGCGAATGGAATGCAAAGGGCCTGGCAAGCGGGCCGGCCCACTACCTCCGGTTAGTGAATACCGACAAGACCTATCCTGGGGATATGGTAGGCAAGATCCACGCCGATGGTGAAATCTGGTCGGCGACGTTGTGGGAGATGTTCGAAGCTATTGGGCGCGGGACGACAGACCGGATCGTCCTCTATTCACACTTCCTCCTTCCCACCGATCCTGACTTCGCCGACGGCGCGCAGGCGCTGCTTGACGCCGATGCGCTTCTCCATCCTGTCGTCAGTGGTCCGGATGGTCCTATCGCCGGGGAGCATTACAACATCATTTGTGGCATCGCCTCTTCACGTGGCATCCTAAGCTGCAGTCCGATATGTGATTGCAGTGAACACGGCAATGCCTACGATGACGCGTACCTGGATCTTGTCGACATTCTTACGATCGCTGATGAGGCATTCATGGGTGCCGACCCCGCCCCGACCGATCCGCTCTGCCCCCACCTGAATCGCGCCGATTATAATTGTGATGGTTTTGTTGACGCTGAGGACATTTCTCTGGCTGTCGATTACGTATTTAGGAATGGGAATCCGCCGTGCGATCCGTGCGAGTGAGTTCCGTTCACTGTGAACCAACCGGCGTCGATGCGCCGCTTACCCGCCAACCAGTGACACTCGGCCAATGGCCGATCAGAGATGATGACTCGAATCGTTCGACTCCTTACCGCCTTATCCGTCTGCTTCGTGGCATGGGCTTGGGGATCTCCCGATGCGCTGGCAGATGTCTCCTGGAAGTCCGACCCGAATAACCCGGATACGCTCATTATGCCATCGATCGAATGGCGTGGCGATACCCTGATCGCACTCGATCTGATGACCAGCACTGATGACTCGCTGAGTGCCGCACAAATGGTGCTGGTTTGGGACAATCCCGCCCTGCGCCTCGACAGCGTCATCCTGAATGTGGGTCGTTGGAACGTACCCGGATATCACCGCTGGACCATGGCCGACAACGACACGGGGGTGGCAATCGCGTTTATGCCAACGCAGAAACGTCTGCCTCCCGGATCGGGCCCGGTGGCACGATTGTACTTCGGTCGTGACTCAGCGTACACGTTTGACAGTGATTTTGCGATCATCAGTGGCGAGCTGCCAGCGACTCCACCGCTGGCCACCTATCAGACACTCTTTTCCGACGTCGCCAATGAACCCTTCCTTCCCGGCTTGATCGAGCAGGGAGTCGTCGCTTACAGCCCTTGTTTCTGCAGTGAGCATGGAGACATTTCGGATGAGGGTACCATTGATGCGCTGGATCTGAACATGATGATCATGGGGATATTCTTCAACGGGCCGACGCCGCCCATCGATCCGGACTGCCCGCATATCCATCGCGGCGACTACAGTTGTGACAACGCTTACGATGCGGTCGATCTGAATCAACTGATTGAGTATATCTTCTTCAATGGCACTACGCTGTGTGACCCCTGCGAGGACCTTCCCTAGACATAACCATATGTGTTGCAATAGCATAACGTGCTACCACCGGCCCCGCGAATCGGACCAAACGGCCAGGCCGTAGTTGGGTACCACGGGCCTTCAGGCCCGTGGTTTCACGTTGACACGACCCCGGTTCACGAGCCTAAAGGGCGTGTTGAGGAGCCCACAGGTTTATCGCGTAGGTCCGGCTCTTAGCC
>WJJR01000441.1 GCA_014729565.1 Candidatus Zixiibacteriota bacterium
ATCAATCAGTGTAGGGACACGGCCTGCCGTGTCCGCACGTCACCCCTAACACCTTCTCTCCCATTGGGCACGGCAGGCCGTGCCCCTACAGATCGTAGGGGCGAACCTATGTGTGCGCCCTCCCGCGCAACTTGTGGGACAGCCTCAGGGCGTCAGGGTCACCCGGCTCGCAGCCGACCGATTGAGAGTGCTGGAAGTCGCCCGACGGGTCAACTGTCGGTCATCCATCCGAGATAAGAGTAGATGGAGTAGAAAAGCCTCAAACCATGCCGGTGTGTCCCCGTCTGGGCAACATTCCGACTCTTGCAGTAGCTCCCCACAGAGTCTGATTATCCAGGGATCGCAACTGTGATTGCCTCACCAGTTGCTGTTTCTCCAGCGACTTGAGAATGGACTCCACAGCATCCGTCGAGAGCCCCGTTGTGCGCGCCACCGAATCCACTTTTCGCCAGCGGTGCTTCGTATCGGTGACTCCATTATAGACCTTCTGCGCATTCTCGTCCGTCAGATTATCCGGCCTTTCCCCCTTGGGCCAATCGTCTTTGGCCAGTTTGAGTTGGTGTGTGGTATCGAGTGTCGTTCCATCTTGGAAGAAAACTCTAATCGCAGTCTCGAACTCACCCCACCCCGAGCTGAACAGAGCGAACTTGGTCTCACGATCGTCGCGCACTTGGATAGGGTCCGGAAAGGTCGGGTGAAGCTCATACTCCACGCGCTCAATCTGATCCAGCACATCATCCGTTTCGTCCACAAAAATGCACCAGCTGTACCAGTCGTGTTCGTGTCGCTTGTCGCGCCACATTGAATAGTTCGCAAACTTCACTTTGCGTGACATTAGTCCGGTTCTCCGTAATCGCTTATGATCTTCTCAAGAGGTTCCACCCGGGTCAGTTTCAAGAACATACGTCCGGGTCGGAATCGTTTCACCTGCCACTTATTGCCTTTGGTATCTGTCAACTTCAACTCTACAAAGCGTTCCGATTCCAGGCTATCACCGTGACTGTCGGGAAATTCAACTTCGAAACTGTCGCCAATTCGCGATGGAATCAGTAGGATTGGTATACGGGGATTGTTCCTCGTGACCATAAGCCGTACCGCGCGTCCGGATCCGAACTCCCGGGTTTGTTCACCTGCGTCTTGTCGATGTCCGCCCGAATAAGCGTCGCATCGAAGTGGAGAACTTTACCTTCGATCAATCCACTGTCTCGGCATTGCCGAATACTACGCTGGAACAGCTCATTGAACACCTCATCCCCAAGCCGGTCCAACGCCTTCGACAACGTCGAATGATCTGGCAGCGTTTCCTCCAAACTGTACCCGATAAACCACCGGTATGCCAGGTTCACCGCCACCTGTCCATCAACTCCCGCACCGCGTCGTGGATGAACGACAAATCCAGCACCGCGTCTAGCTTCCGTAACCGATGATCCGCCGGAACGAACGTCTCAAGCGATGGCACCAGCATCATCTCAAATCCCAACTTCGCGCGTCGTGTTTGCATGAACACCATCTAGCAATCACACCCCAGACCCGCAAGGGCTCTTTCAACACGCCCTGGAACTGTGGGGTACCCGATCCAGTCGAACATGAAACTGGTTGTGCCCGTCCGGCGTCTCGTGTTTGATCTTGTTTCCTCCATACCGTCACGCCAGACTCACCCCTAGCGAGAGAATGAAAGAGCCGGATTTCGGAACCGTCGTAATCGGTGACGGATCGGTATGGGTTGCCACTGGCGACAGCGGCATTGATGGTGACGTGTGTCGAGTTGGAATGCGGCCGTCACTGTGCCTCTTGGCGGTCGATAGCTCATTCGAATTCTCGGGGTTGAGAGCGTTAACCCTTGTGAAGGGAGCATCCATATGAAGAAGACGTCGGCTACACAGAAATTGGCGCTGTGCATTGGCATCAATGATTACCCCGGCACGCAGAGCGATCTCGCCGGGTGTGTCAATGACGCGAATGACTGGGCCAAGGTATTGAGAGAGCGGGACTATCAGGTCCGCATGCTGCTCGACGACAAAGCCACCGGCGATGCCATTCGCGAGGGCATCAAGGAGCTGATCAACGAGGCGAAACGGGGCGACAGCATCGTCATCCAATATTCCGGTCACGGATCATTCGTTCCGGACGAAGATGGTGATGAGCCCGACGGGACCGATGAATGCCTCTGTCCGCACGATGTGATGTCGAACGGTCTCCTGACCGACGACGAGCTGTTCGACCTGTACATGAAGAAGGCGTACGGTGTGCGGTTGTTGATGATTTCGGATTCGTGCCATTCGGGCACGGTAGCAAGGTTCGCTCCCATTGTGACCCCGCCGACCATGAGAGCCTCCAATGCACCACAACGGACAGTTCGCTTTTTGCCGCCGAATGTCTTTCTGTCGAGCCGTAAAGCGGCGAAGCTCGGTGTACGTCGCGCCCTGCGTCGCGCCAGCCCGCCGGGGCGTTACGGAGGTCTGCTGATGGCGGGATGCCAGGATACGGAATACAGCTACGATGCCTACTTTCAGGGACGCCCCAACGGCGCGTTTTCGTACGTCGCCCTCGACACCCTCAAAACGCTCGAACCGAACGCGACCTACCGGGCGTGGTTTAACGCGATCGAGGAACGGCTGCCATCGCGACAGTATCCCCAGACGCCTAACCTGTTCGGATCAAAGAGCATGAAGCGCTGGAAAGTCTTGCAGTAAACGCATCAGTTGAAGTGACAGCGTAGGTGCGGCTCACAGCCGCACCGGCCCGCCCAAGAGCTGGACCGCGGTGCGGACGAGGCATCCGCACAACAACGAATGGAGTTGCTCGGCAGTCTGGTAGGTTGAGATCGTTTATGCTCGAGTCACTCTCTGTCTGCGTGATCGCGCCAGTACAAACGCACACACCGCCAACACCACGAGGATCGGGCCGAAGACGAGGCGGTCCCAGACGCGTGGGCCAATGATGATGATATTGAACAGGGCGCCGAGCCCTGTCACCACGGTCAGGCCCCACAGACCAATCGTGTACAGGCGTTGGGGAATCCACCGTCCGACCTGTCCGATCCGCCCCAAAGCCAGATACGCCGCCGCCAGCATGCCCGCGATGAAGATCCAAGTCACCGCGATCATCGTCGTCGACTTGAAAAAGTCGCCCTCCGGTACATTGGCGGCCGTGGCCAGAAACCATGTTCCACCCAACACCCAATACAAGTGCAGGCCCGCACTGCCCAACATCATCACCGTCAGCACATAGGCAGCGGCTGTTTGAAGTGATGCGCTCATGTCCACCTCCTGGAAATCTGGAGGCTGAAATGGAGACGAATGAATCGTGGAGAGGTGTCAGGCGAATGGATCGGGACATTGGACATCATCGGCGGGGATGTTGGTGCAAGAGGATCGTATCCCAGTACACCTCAATAGCGGTTGTCATAAGTCCTGTCCGATTTGATTCGTTACGGGGGCGGGCGCACAACCGCTTGTACTGAGCGGAGTCGAAGTGTGCGCCCCTACGTTTCGCTTCCGCTCCCCACGCTTTTGGGCCTGTTGAAAAACCCACATCATCGTCGCGTAGGTGCGGCTCTTAGCCGCACCGGTCCGGCTAAGAGCCGGACCTACGCGAAGTTACAATTCATTCGTTTGGTGGCTAAGTGTGGTCCTGAAACAAGACTCGACTATTTCAACACGCCCTTTTCAGCGGGGAGGGCTGGAGTGAAGGGTAGATCGTTCTCGGCGGATCGGGAAATCGGACGAGAATTCTGACAATCGCTCTATCCCTTCCTTGAAACTCAATTCACTCATTGCCGAGCTGGGGCTCGGCGCTCCATTCCTGACAAATGATGTCTTTTCAAAAGAGTCAAAGTGCACTCTTTGACACCCTGACAAGGGCACCGCGCCATCTCGTCAAAACCATTCACCGATTGACACTTATGGGGACAATTCGCTTGACAGTTCCGGGGGGGCGGGCTTATCTGCCGGTCTTGACGCGATTCGCCCACCGGGCGGACGCGTCTGTGTTTGGACGGGACAACAGAGAGGTGATGTGTGGTCTCTGATTTCGCAGCCGTCGCGGTGTTCCTCATAGTAGGGGTGGGGTTCGTCCTCTTCACGCTGCTGCTGAGTAAGATCTTCCGCCCGTCCGATCCCAATCCGATCAAACAGTCGACCTACGAATGCGGCGAAGAGCCATTCGGGCCGAGCTGGATTCAGTTCAATGTCCGATTTTACATCTTCGCCCTGATGTTCGTGATCTTCGACGTCGAAGCGATCTTCCTGTTTCCGTGGGCGATCGCCTACCAGTCGTTGGGCCTGTTCGCCTTTGTGGAGATGCTGATCTTCATCTCGATCCTGTTGTTCGGGCTGGCGTACGCGTGGAAGAAGGGCCTGTTGAAGTGGTATTAAGCTGCTGTGAGCGAGCCTATTAACTGATGCTGGAACTGGGTGGAATTGTAGAAGCAGTCGGGGAGATGATCTCCTCAGTGATGGGATCACTCGGCTTCGGGTCGGGGATGATCACGCTGATGCAACTGCTGACCGCTGCCCTGGCAGTGATCTCTTTTGCGGCTGTTCTGACGCTCTTCCTGGTGTGGATGGAGCGCAAGGTATCGGCACGGTTCCAGATGCGGGTCGGGCCGTATCGCGTGGGCTGGCAGGGCACGATCCAGACCGTCGCCGATGCGGTTAAGTTGTTGCAGAAAGAAGACATAACACCTGTAAATGTCGACCGGGCGATCTACTTCTGGGCCCCGGTCGTGACTTTTGTAGCGGCGGTGGCCGTGTATGTCACGATGCCGTTCGGCGAAGGGCTGATCGTCCGCGACCTCAACATCGGCATCCTCTACATCATAGCTATTACAACATTTACCGTGATTGGCCTGCTCATGGCGGGTTGGTCATCGAACAATAAGTACTCGTTGTTGGGCGGATTCCGGTCGGCGGCCCAGGTGGTATCGTACGAGGTGCCGTTGGCGATCGCGATTCTGGGCGTCGTCATGCTCACGGAGACGCTGTCGATGCTCGAGATCGTCCACCAGCAGTCCAAGTTCTACCAGTGGCATGTCTGGCGGCAGCCGTTGGGCTTCATCGTGTTCTGGATTGCGGGAACCGCTGAAGTCAACCGGACACCGTTCGACCTTCCCGAGGCTGACTCGGAATTGGTTGCCGGATTCGTCACCGAGTACTCGGGGATGAAGTTCGCGATGTTCTTCCTGGCCGAGTTTGTCAACATGTTCACGCTGTCGGCGGTGGCGACAACGTTGTATTTCGGTGGCTGGAACGGGCCGCTGCTGCCGTCGTGGGCGTGGTTCATGATCAAGGCCATGGCTGGTGTGTTTGTGCTGATGTGGTTCCGCTGGACTTATCCACGGCTGCGTGTCGACCAGTTGATGGGCTTCGCGTGGAAGTTCCTGCTGCCGTTGGCGTTCTTGAACCTGATCCTGACCGGTCTGGGGATCCACTTCTTCTAAGCGATTGCGTTTATGGATACGTTTTCACTCGCGTTCTTCGTGCTGGCCTTCCTGATCGTCGCCTCGGCGATCTTTGTGGTCTCCTCGAAGAACATCTTTCACTCGGCGATCTTTCTGATCCTGGCGCTGTCTGGTGTGGCCGGACTCTTCGTCATGTTGCACGCCTACTTTCTGGCGGCGGCGCAGGTGTTGATCTACGTCGGGGCGATTTCGGTACTGATGATCTTCGCGGTGATGCTGACGTCGCGCATCGCCGACAAAGAGATCCGTCATACCAATGAACAGGTCGGCATCGGGCTGTTGATTTCCGGCGGCCTGCTGGCGGTCATTCTCTACTCGCTGTACAACACGCCATTTACCATATCGGATCAGCCGATTGCCGAAGGCGCGGGAATGACATTGGGCCGGCTGTTGCTCACAAAGTTCGTGCTGCCGTTTGAGGTGGTGTCGGTGCTCCTGTTGGCGGCGCTGATCGGAGCGATCATCATCGCGCGGCGTGATACGAAAACAGGCGACAGCGTGCCGCCGCGTCCGATTCCATTGCCCAAATCATTGCAGCAAGCAAAGGGAGAATCCGAGTCATGACCGTCGGTCTCCCCCATTTTCTGGCGTTGTCGGCGATTGTGTTCTGCATCGGCGTCTACGGTATGCTCACCCGCCGTAATGCGGTCGGCGTGTTGATGTCGATCGAGCTGATGTTCAATGCGGTCAACATTACCCTGGTGGCGTTTGCGCACTACATCACGCCGCAGGATGTCACCGGACAGGTGGTGGCGGTGTTTACCATTGCCGTGGCGGCCGCCGAAGCGACTGTCGCACTGGCGATTGTGCTGTTAATCTACCAGCACCACAAAGGCATCGACGTCGACAATGTCAACATCATGAAGTGGTGATGAGTTTACCCAATGTTTGAGAACGCCTGGATCATACCCGTCTTGCCCGCGTTAGCGATGACGCTGATCATGCTGTTCACCCATCGCAACCGGGTTGTTTCAGCGGCGATTTCGATCGGCGCCGTCGGGACTGCATTCTTTTACGCGTGGGCGATTGCCTTTAAGGTCTGGTTCAATCCCGAGATTCAGCAGTTCTCGTTCGAGTGGCTGAACCTGGGCCCGTCGATGAACATCCCGATCGGGATTCAGATCGACGGTCTCTCGGCGATGATGCTGATCGTGGTCAACACCGTCGCCTTCATGGTGCAAATCTACTCGCTAGGCTACATGCACGGTGATCCGCGATTCTCGCGGTACTATGCCTATCTGTCGCTGTTCACGATGGCAATGAACACGCTGGTTCTGGCCGACAACTTCTTCCTCATGTTCGTCGCGTGGGAGCTGGTGGGCCTCGCCTCGTATCTGTTGATCGGCTTCTGGTTTGAGAAGAAGTCGGCCGCCGATGCCGGCAAGAAAGCATTTATCACGACTCGTCTCGGTGATCTCGGCTTCATCGTCGGATTGCTGATGCTGTATGCCGGGGCGGGGACATTGACATTCGCGGGAGTGTTCAACGCTGTCGAACAGGGTGTGCTTGGCGGTGCGTTTTTGACGACCGCTGCGATCTTCCTGTTCGGGGGCGCGGTTGGGAAGTCGGCGCAACTGCCGTTGCATGTCTGGCTTCCCGATGCCATGGAAGGCCCCACCCCCGTTTCGGCATTGATCCATGCCGCAACGATGGTGGTCGCCGGTGTGTATTTGGTGGCACGCGGCTTCTCGGTCTTCATGGCAGCGGAAACGGCGGCCATGGTCATCGCGTGGGTCGGTGTGCTGACATCACTGATGGCGGCGACGATCGGTCTTGTGCAAAATGACATCAAACGCGTGCTGGCCTATTCGACTGTCTCGCAGCTCGGCTATATGGTAATGGCGCTGGGCCTCGGCGGATTCACCGCGGGGACGTTCCACCTGATGACACACGCGTTCTTCAAGTCGCTGCTGTTCCTCGGCGCCGGCTCGGTCATCCATGCGGTGCACACCAATGACATTCGCGAAATGGGCGGGTTGCACGGCAAGATGAAGATCACGTCGACGACCTTCTTCATCGCATCGCTGGCCATCGCCGGCATTTTCCCGCTGTCGGGCTTCTGGTCGAAAGATGAGATCGTCGCCACAGCGGCCGCGCAGC
>WJJR01000442.1 GCA_014729565.1 Candidatus Zixiibacteriota bacterium
CCACAGCTCTGCTGTGGGATCCTTTGCGTTGTGGAGTATCGTCACGTTTTAGCACAATCAATGGCCAAACCTCAGAGGCAGGTTCTGTAGCCGAGTGTAGCGGACCACCACACTACAATTACGAAGCCGTTTCCGATCAACCCGCCCCGTGTGGGATTTCCATCCATCTTGCGAGGCATGATCGCGTTGTAGGGGCGGGGTCTCCCCGCCCTCACGTAGATTTGAATGTTAGCGAGCGCGGTAGGCGCGGAGACCGCGAGCCTACGCAACCCGATTGCGCCCTCATGCGTGGTCCTCTTCCACCTCGGAATATCTGCACCACGAATGATGCCTCACCTGGCTGAACACCCGGCTCACACCCGCTCGACCTGCGCCACCATCCGCATTGTCCCAATCACAATCCGTCGATGATTGCGCAGGTTCGGATGCACGTACGATTTCAGCGCGTCGAGTTCATCGGGGTTGAGCAGTCCCAATTGAGACAGGATGCCGACAACGGTTGGCCCAATGGCGCGTGAACCGCCGTCGGCAATTTTCACGGCAATCCCCCAACCCTTCTCGGGGATGCCGACACACTCGACCGCCTCGCCGCCGGCTTTGCTGAACATGCGTCCATTGGTGCCGCGCGCCAGATCCAGATCGAACCGTCCTTCACCCGAGACCATCTCCGGATGGTCACGCATGGCGGTGACAATGCGCGCGCAGCTCGAATTACATTCTTCATCATGCGGTGGCTTGGGTCCGACCGACGCGGCCAGACGCGCGAATCCGTAGGCGAGTTTTTGCAGCGGGACAATGTAGTTCGGGACTGAACAACCGTCGACCCCCGATTGCATGTGTGCTTCGTCCAATGCCAGCATCGCCGCCACCCGCGCGCGAATCAGCGTCTGGACCGGCGAGTCGGCATCCAGGTAGGTGGCAAACGGTGCACCGAGAATTTTCGCCAGGGCCAGCATGCCGGCGTGCTTGCCGGAACAGTTGTTGTGGATGGCAGTGAACTCACTGACTGCCGGGACCGCCTGATCAGTGTATTTGTACCACAACGGGACATGCCCGCCGCACTGCAAATCGTCAACCGTGGCGCCGATGGCATCCAGAATCTCCTGCGCCGCCTGCACATGCCGGTCCTCGCCGCTGTGCGATGCGCACGTCAAGGCGAGATGATGCTTCTCCAGTTTGAAAAGGTCTGGAAATCCCCGCATGACAGTCGGCAGCGCCTGAAACGGCTTCAACGATGAGCGGGAGTAGATTTCGAGATCGGGTGAGCCGATATGGGCAACCAGGCGACCGGTGTGATCGACGACGGCAGCGGCGCTCCAGTGAATACTTTCTGTGACGTCGCCGCGGGTTACTTCAAGGGTTGGGACAAAAGCACTGGCCATGTGGTTTCTCTCCTCCGGGAATCACCGGCCAAGGTATATTATCGCAAGAGGAGTTCGGTCAATTCCTGCAGCCCGGACACACTTAGTGACAATTAGGATGCGTGATCCGCCGAAGTGTTGGATTTGACAACACCCGTTTGACCAAACAACCGTCGCTTGATCAGACGACGCAGGAAGGCGGCATAGGTCATTCGCTGGCGCAAAACGTCGTGGTAATCCTCAGCCAGACGGGGGTCTGAACAGAATGCACGGATGAGACGGTCGGGGAGTCCGTGAAAGAGATCGGCCACCCGTCGGGCCGACCGCAACTCCGGCAGGAGTTCCCGTTCACAGGCCGCAGTGTAAACCCGGGCGGCATCGGCCGTGGAGTCCAGGATCAGGGAATCAGCGGCCAACTGGCCCGAGCGGATCGCCCCGGCTATCCCCTCACCGTTAAACGGATCGACCATCCCAGCGGCATCGCCGGCACTCAACAGGCGTCCCCTCGCCAGCACTCGTTTGTGACCACCGAGCGGAATGGGATGTCCCTCCGGCGCAAAAGGCTCTTTCGGCAGTTGCCAATTCTCCCATATCTGCGCAAACACCTCACGAATGTTACCGACCTTCGACCGTTTGGCGCCGACTCCTACCAACAAACGGTCACCATGGTGCAGCGCCCAATCGAAGCCATGACTCACCGTTCCGAAGCCGAGCCAGGCATCGCCCGGAGCCAGATTCCATCGGCCGGCATACTGTACCGGAATTGTCTGTTCCACGGCGATGGCGGATTGATCGGGTCTATCCGCAGAACGTAGATGCGTGATCAGTGACGAGTTTGAACCGGCACACAGAATTACGGCCTGTGCACGGTGAGAGCCGTGGTTACAGGTCACCAGGTAGTCTGTGCCATCACGCTGAATGCGCTGCACCGATTCAACGCGCCCGTCGGCGCCGGCGGCCAGCGCCTGTTCATAGAGAAAGTTGTCGAACTGCGCCCGATCGACGAAAATGCCCAGCGGCTCAGTGGGAGCGTAGTGCTGAGAGACATCGCGGAAAACCAGCGATGTGCGTGCGAACCGATTCGTTGTGAGACCTTCGGGCAGTGATACATCGAGCAACTCAATCGCCCGTTGCGACACCCATCCCCCGCACAGCTTGGGGCGCGGCATTCGTTGTTTCTCCAGCAGCAGCACACGTGCGCCACCCTTCGCAGCGCGTAATGCGGCCGATGATCCGGCCGGACCGCCACCAATCACAATGATGTCGTAACGATCCTGAGTCACCGGATCAGTACCCGCGTTTCTTGTCAACGACGTTGAACAGTTCTTTGCCCTGACAATACCGTCGCAGGTTCTTCAAAAACATCTCCACGGCGCGGAACGAATAATCTACTGTATCCCCCGATGTGTGGGGTGTCATCGCGACATTAGGGAGACGGTAGAAGGGATGATTCGTTGGCAGCGGCTCCTGCGCGAAGACATCGAGCCCCGCACCGGCAATGTGGCCGCGTGTTACTGCGGTGATGAGTGCTTTCTCGTTGACCACCGATCCGCGGGCAATATTGATCAGGTATGCGGTCGACTTCATTGCACGCAGTTCCTTTGCACCGATCAGGTCTCGTGTCGCCGGAATTCCGGGCACGGCGAGAACAACAAAGTCGGCGGTTTCGAGCGCTTTGCGGAGACTACGAGTGGGGACAATCTTGTCAAAACCCGGCAGCCGTTGTAACGATCGCGAGCGCCGCACACCCCAAACCTCCATGCCGTGGCTCCGGGCCAACCGTCCGATGCGTTGTCCGATGCGTCCCGTGCCGATAACGACCAATCGTTGGCCCGCCAGTTGCCGGCGATTGAGTACAATCTCTTTGCGATTCCATTCGCCCGCGTTCTTCTGCGCATACCCCTGATGCAAACCTGTCGCGAAACTGAGTAGGAATCCCATGGCGGCGTTGGGAACGGTGTCATCGTGCAAACCAACCGAAGACGTTAGCATCACACGACTGCGTTTGAATGCCGGAAACAGCGCCGAATCCGCCCCCGCCATTCCCAGATGCAGCCACTTCAGGTTCTTGCAGAGGCGGAACTGGTCCGGCGAGAAGCGAAAGGTCGTATACACCTCCGCGGTCGGTAGTGCCGCGTCGCGTTCCTGTTTGTCAGTCACAATGGTGGCTTCCACACGTCTGCTGAAATATCGATCTGCGTCAATTCGTTGACGCAGCCAGTCGACAAACTCGGGGAATCGTCCCAGCGCGCAGACGACCGGGATGCGTGTGGATTGTTTGGTGGGCATCAAGGACCAGTGTAAGAGCAGGAGTAGGATTGTTGAATCAGGTTGCTTGTCCCGCGTAGCTCCGGCTCTCAGCCGGACCGGTGCGGCGAAGAGCCGCACCGACGCGAAGTTGTGTGCACATCACATTGACTACTGAACGTTCTTTAGACCGGCTCCGCCGTGTTTCAACACAACGGAGCGGGATGGTTCACTCCATCCCGCTCCGAGGACACTTAGATCTTATACTTCTTCTCGACTTTCCCGATGACCTCATCGAGGATTTCCAATGCCACCGTGCATTGATCACGGTCGACGACCAACGGTGGCACCAGACGAATTCCGTTGGGACCGCAACAGAGGATCATCAGGCCCTTCTCAAAACACCCACGCTCCACGTCCTGAGCCACTTTCGGGGCCGGTTCCTTGGTCTTCTTGTCTTTGACAAATTCGATACCGATCATCAGCCCCAATCCGCGCACGTCGCCGATCGACGGATGTTCTTTTTGCATCTTGGTCAGTTCTTTCATCATGAACTTGCCCTGCTTGTCGGCATTGTCCATCAGCCCGTCTTCGAGCAAATCGATGGTCGCCAGCGCCGCAGCGCACCCCATCGGCGTACCTCCGAACGTCGTCGAATGCGCGCCCGGTTCCCAATCCATTGTCTTTTGCGGCGCGATGCAGGCGCCGATCGGCACACCGGATCCGAGTGCCTTGGCGGTGACGAGAATGTCGGGCGTGATGCCGAAATGCTCGATGGCGAACATCTTGCCGGTCTTGCCCATGCCGGTCTGCACTTCGTCGATCATCAGCAGGATACCGTGCTTCTTCGCCAACTCGGAAAGCGCCTTAAAGTAGTCAGGAGGTGGGACAATATAGCCACCTTCGCCCTGCATCGGTTCAACAACGATCGCTGCAACGTCGGAGGCCGGCGCAACACGGCTGAAGATCTGATCCTCGATAAACTTGACGCATTCCAGCTCACAGTCGGGATACGTCAAATTGTACGGGCACCGATAGCAGTAGGCGTACGGAACATGTGTGACTTCGGGCAACAGTGGCGCGAAGCGTTCGCGCTGAATCTTCTTTGAGCAGGTCAGCGACAACGATCCCATCGTGCGGCCATGGAATGCACCGATAAACGCGAGATACCGTGGCCGGCGGGATTTGTAGCGCGCCAGCTTCATCCCGGCTTCGACCGATTCGGTGCCGGAATTCGTGAAGAACACGCGCTTCTTTTCTTTGCCCGGTGCGAGGCTGCCCAATCGCCTGGCCAGCTTGCCGACCAGTTCATGGTAGAAATCAGCCGACGAAATGTGGACGGCTTTGCGGGCCTGGTCGACTATCGCGTCGACCACTTTGGGATGACAGTTGCCGGTCACCGATACGGCGATACCGGAATGGAAATCGAGGAATTGGTTGCCATCGACATCCCAGATCCAGGCTCCGTCGGCGTGATCGATCACCGTGGGATAGGCGCGTGTATACGACGGTGAGACATATTGCTCATCGAAGTTGATCAGCTTCTTGCTTTTGGGCCCCGGCAGGGGCGTCTTGATCACCGGCAGTTCTTTGGACATCGGTACTCTCCTGTCAGGTGGTGGATGGACGACCGCTTACACACAGTTGCCTGCGACCGCCCTGTTTAGGTTGCACCACGCAGGTAGATCCGATGAAGCAGACTGCGGCGAACGCGCATGTTTTGCAGCGAGCCAACCGTCGCAGAAATGAGAACACAGTGATAGAACATGCTCAGGCATCTCCCATTTGCTCGACAGAATAAGCAACGGCCCGGTTCAACCCAAATGGTATGTATAGGCCGCGTGGAGGGCTTGCGAGGACACTCGGCAGCAACTGCAAGCGACTGCAGTACAGCGGCTTAACAGGATATTCTTGCGCCAAACCGGAGAATAGAGCACCATTAACGCGTGATGAACGTGCTGACCGTTGCGGCGAACAGGTCTTCTGAAGAATGAACCGGGCCCTCATCCGACATCCGTGGAACCTCTCGCTACGTCGTGCGGCCGGCGTCCAGACCGATCTGTCGAAGTTTGTGTCCCTCGTGCCGTTGACCATCACGCCCCGTACCGTGGTGGGGATTGATTCGGCCGAGCGAGACAATCACCTATTCCTCGCAGCGGTCGCGATGGATGTGATCGACAACAAGGTGATCGACATTACGCATGCGCATGCGAGGATCAAGGAGAAGTATATCTCCGGCTATCGCGCGTTCCGTGAGGGCCCCTTGATTCTGAAAGTGTTGAAACGTCTGTACTACGAGCCCGACTTGCTCATCTTCCACGGTTACGGCGTTTGCCATCCCCGTTTTTTTGGATTGGCATCGCATATTGGACTCTGGCTCGATTTGCCATCCATCGGCATTTCTGACAAACGCCTCATTGGTCACTTTGATTTCCCCGGCGAAAACCGTGGAGACTATTCCACCATTCGCTACTCCCCCCAGGCGCCGGGCGTCGTTCTTCGTACGCGCGATGGCGTCAAGCCAGTCTTCGTTTCACCCGGCCACAAGATCGATCTGATCGGCGCCATCGAGCAGACACTGCGTTTGGCTGATCCCTACCGACTGCCCGAACCGTTGCGGCGTGCGCATATCGAAGCGGGGAAGGATATGCGGCGGTTCTTGGGGAATAACCAAAAGAGCTGAACGTCACCAATCGAACAGATTCCATTCAGAACGAAGTCTCGGGTTTGGGTGCCACTGACGTTCGGGCGTGTTGAAAGACCATAGGGTTATCGCGTAGGTTCGGCTCTTAGCCGGACCGGTGCGGCTGAGAGCCGCACCTACGCGATGTACATACAGCATATTCTTGCACATCTGACGCCAGGCGCTACTTCACCTCGAGGCGCCGTTCCAGTTCCTCCACCCGCTTCGCCAGTGCCTGAATCGCCGCCAACGCCACACCGTCAGCATCGATAACCGTGATGTGACGCTCGCTCGCCCCAATACCAAAGGCCTGGTGGAAATCCTGCGCCATCGGGCCGATGTGGCGAACGGTTGAATCCTGGGAGATGTAACGCCAGGAGGAGATGTGTAAGTGGTTCAGTGCATCGAGGATGGCATCCGAGTCGATCGGTGTGATATCAGTCTTGAGCGCCTGATCCGAGCATGAGGCCCAGGTGCCGCTCCCGGCGGGTAGACACGCACTCGTCAGCGGCGCACCCGCAAAATCAACCGATGTAACGAATCGCACGCCACCCGTCGCGCGCGCCGCAAACTCGTTCGCCGCCGCCGAGCCGAACGGCAGGCTTAGTGTATCGGCGAACAGGATGGTCCCGTCATGCAATGAATCGATCCTGGCATTGCGGCCGGCGGCGAATGAGTAGTCGCCCCCGGCGGTGTTATCCAGACCACCCGGCACACTCGCGTGACGGCCGGAGGCCAGATTCGTCTCACCACCTACCACCGTCGCATAATCGCGGCTGGCGTGATTGAACAACCCGCCGCCAACCGTTGTGTATTTCGCCGTCGTCGCATTGTCCTGACCACCGGCAATGACCGACCACTGGCCGATCGCGGTGTGATCATCGCCACCTCCAATAGTCGAGTATGTCCCCGAAGCGAGATGACGCCGTCCGCCACCGACGGTAGACCAACCACCCGATGCGAGATTGGAGTCGCCGATAGCGTTGGCGCCTCCCCCGCCGACCGTCGCGAATACGCCCCGGGCTTTGTTGAATCGCCCGCCACCAACTGTCGCATGATCGCCGGTCGCCGCGTTATCGGATCCGGCGACGAAGGCATTCGTCCCCGACGGTTCGTGGCCACCTCCTATGCGCACTTGTGACATAACATCGCCGCCACTGGCCCCATCGATTGAGGCCGTGCGATGCGCATACGGAACAGAGACGAGTCGGGTCCGGGGCAATTGTTCGGAGTCACCACCAACCGCAACGCTGAGATATCGGTCCGGTGATGCGAAAACCGAGTCATGAATCGGCGACACGCTGCCGAGTAACACGTGGAACCGTCCATCCGTGACCGTGACCGTCGCATGCGTCTCCGACCAGAGCGCGGTGCCGCCAGTGAGGGCGTCGTAGATAGCAAAATCGATTGCTACCGACGTATCCAGCGCGACACCATCCGAATCACTCAACACACCCTGGTAGTTGATCAGCGGCGGAACGTCGGCGCGGAGCGTTCCCGCCGACAGCAGCGCCGCGACTACCAACATCGTTACACGTGACTTGTGTATGGCCATCAGATTCCTCCAAAGATTCCGATTGGGAACAGACCTAGTCTCGGTATCGTCATAAACGGGATACGTCGCCAGAGCTGGATTCGACAATAGGACCAACGAAGGAACACCCGCATGCCAAAGGCGTGCGGGTGTCGTATTCTTCCTATTGGCTATCGCGTTATTTTAGCAGCAGCATCTTCCTCGTCTCAATTTGGCTGTCCGTCTTCATCCGATAGAAATACACGCCGCTCGGCACCGCCCGCCCCGAGGCGTCGGTCCCATTCCAGCGCGTTTCATACACGCCCGGCTCCTGCCGTCCGTCTTCGAGTGTCACGACGTGCTGTCCGAGGACGTTGTACACGGAGATCTGAACATCGGTACTGCGATGGAGGCTGTAGTGAATGACCGTGGTCGGATTGAATGGGTTCGGGAAGTTCTGACCCAATTCATAGTACGGTGACCAGGGTTCGGATTCGATCTGGACAGCAGTGGCAAACTCTTCGAAGACCGTTATCATTTGCTGTGTATTGACCCAGTCCGCCGTCGCATCGGCTCGCAGCGTGGTCACCCAGGTCTGGTTTGTCGTCGTCTCTGTCATGTTGACATCGTCGTACTCATACAGTGTCCGCGTCAGTTGGACACCGAACAGGATCGCAACGTGAACCTCTTCCACGATTCGGTCTCCGTCGTACTTGGTGGTGTCGCTGGAGGAAGGCTGCCAGAATCCACCAAAGTAGGATTCCGTGGTCGAGATGATTTCGCGATCCTGGGCATCATAGGTATAGCTGATTCTCGATGACGGCGTCCAGGAACTCCCGTTCCACTGTTCCGTGAGCGACTGAATGCGATTGCCATCGGCATCGTAGGTGTAAACGTTGCGGTTGGCATCTTCCAAACCACTACCCAGGTCGAATTGGTTGGTAACACTCGCTAACTGATCGTTTTGATTGTACTCATAGAGAGATTTGCCGGTGATCCGCCATGCCCCCGAATCCCAGATCTCGCTCGTCGATGACTCCAGCAACATCCCGTCATACTCAGTCCGTGTCCGCGATACATTCACCCAATCTTGACTGCCGTCATCCCAAATTTGAGTGGTCATAACGAGCTCATTGCCGTTGACGTCGTACTCAAATAGGGTGCGGCCCTGGTTTTCCCACGCACCTGATGACCACGATTGCACAATGATGACCGTCTGTTGCCCGTTGCCGTCGTACTGGATCATCGTGAGGGACGAATTCACCCACTGGCTGCCATTCCATTGTTCTCCGAGCACCTCGGAGGGAAACGCCTGGCCGTTGTACGAGTACGAGGTACGTGAAAGATACTCCCAGTGGTCGGTCGCCCACACCCAGGTGGTATCACTCAGAGAGCGATAGTTGTCGATTGACACCGCGGCACGGTAGGCATTGTCAAACGCCTGCGGATCATGCATCTGCAATTCAGACGCCGCAAGACTGACGGCCAGCAGGGCGCGCTGTGACAGGGTGGTCTCCATCGGCAGCGTCAACGTCCGCTGATAGAACAGTGTTCGTTGCTCCAGTTGTGATTGCTGTTGCGCATCGTTTGCATTCGCGGTCCCCGCGTCGATGGCGGTTACCATCATCAACGCGGCACAAATGGAAACCAGTATCGCTCTCCTCATGGACTTCTTCCTCCTATCCTCGAACGTCTTTGTTGTCACGCGATCGGGTGTCCGTCCTAAACGGGTGCAACGTCTACTGGTGACGTCCACCGATCGACCGAACCCGCCTGGTTGCGGATCGGCCATCACCCTCAACTTTTCAATATGCTGAAATCGGTGCAGGAGAGGAAGGAAAATCGGACAAATCTTCTCGCCATATTTTTCACGAGCACAGGAGGCATCGGTCCGGCTCTTCGCCGGAAGCAGAGCATGGGCCACCTGAGCAACGGGTGGATTGGCTCAATCGACACAGGGATTACAGGGCGCGGGACCCTTTAAGAACGCGTAGTCTATGAGAACAGTAACGTCTACGACATCGACCAGCCCGTCACCGCACCCATCGAGCGGAGCCACGTCTGCGCGCGAGTTGGGGCAGTTTGGGTCGGTGATTCCCAATTCGCCATTGAAGAAGGCGATATCAACCAGGGTGACCACGTCGACCAGATTGATATACGTGTCGCCGCCGGAGGACCGTGGTCCAACATCACCCTGACAGGGACACAGACAAACGGGATCGGCGGCTTCGGAGACCGACACCGTTCGCGAGATGTTCCGCCAGGTGGCGGCGCCACCATCGCGCCCCAAGTCATCCCGAATCTGCGCGATCTCTTCCGTCGCCATGTTGGCATCATCATAGCTATAGAGGCGTCGCGACATCGTTGTATTGAAAAACGAATTGGTCGTGACAACTTCAACAACACGATCACCGCCGTACTTGGTCTGGACCGACGACACCGCCTGCCACGCATCGTTGAGCCAAAACGAACGAGTATTGAGCGTTTCGAGTCCGGAGGCGTTGTAGGTATACGTGAAACGAACTTGCGGCTCCTCACCGACGGGAGTCCACAGGTACTGGACCCTCTCGATCAACAGGCCATCGACATTGTAGCTATTCATCCAATACAGCAGGTCGTCCCAATCATCACCGCTGTGCGTCTCCACGGACTCTGTGCTGACGTGATCGTTGAGATTGTACTGGTACGATGTGCGGAGTTCCGGATCCCACTCGTCGTTTCTCCATCTCTCAAGAACGTCGACGGAGAGCAGTCCATCGTCGTAAGTCAGCAGGTTGCGGCTCGCATTGATCCACGCCGGTGTACCGGAATCCCACTCCTGAAAGGTGACCACGGACAACTGTCCGTTCGGTTCATACTCGGACAGAGTCCGTTCAGCATTGACCCATTGGCCGCCAAACCAGAACTGGAGAATCGAGACTACCTGGAGACCTTGTGGATTGTAGCTGATCTGCCTGCGTGATTGCCTGGTCCATGCCGATCCATTCCATTGTTCGATCAGCTTTTCGAGCAGGAGACCGTTGATGTCATACGTGTAGATGGCGCGCGTATCATACTCCCAATGATCGGTGACCCAGGCGTAGAGGGTGTCGCTCTTGGGGCGGTAGTCATTCACGGCCAGGGCTGCTCGCATTGCGACGTGATCGTAATCGCGGTGCCGGTTACCCAGTTCCGTGGTGGC
>WJJR01000443.1 GCA_014729565.1 Candidatus Zixiibacteriota bacterium
TCGGCGACTTCGCGAAGATGAACGACATCTACGGCACGTTCTTTCCCGGTGTCAAACCGGCACGGGCCGCGTTCCAGGTCGTCGCGTTGCCCAAAGGTGCACAGGTTGAGATTGAAGCGATTGCGACGGTTGGATAAGACAACCGTAGGGGCGTATTGAATACGTCCTAACACAGAAACGGACACGTACTCATGATCGATTTTTCCTTTACCGAAGAACATACCGCCACCGCCGATCTGATGCGCGACTTCTGCGCGAAAGAAGTGATCCCCGGCATCCGTGAACGTGACCGCACGCACGAATTCGATCCCGATCTGCTGGGCAAACTGGCCGACGCCGGTTTCTTCGGCGTGACACTGCCTGCCCAATACGGCGGCGCGGGACAGGATTATGTGTCACTCGGGCTCTTGTGCGAAGAAGCCGAATACGCCGACACATCGACACGTGTGATCTTCTCCGTGCACGTTGGTTTGGTCATGTTGCCGATCCTGACCTGGGGTAGCGACGATCTGAAAGATCGCTATCTGCCAAAGCTCTGTTCCGGCGAGCGCATCGGCGCGTTTGGATTGACCGAACCGAATGCCGGCTCCGACGTGGTCGGGATGCAGTCGACGGCCGATGCCGACGGCGACGTGTACGTCCTCAACGGTGAGAAGATGTGGATCTCGTTAGCCGATGTCGCCAACACATTTCTCATGGTGGCATGGACCGACCGCGAGAAGATGAAAGCGCGCGATCACTCGGGACTGAGCGCCTTCATTGTCGACCGTGAGATGGGCGGTGTTACCACCGGGTCAATCAAAGGCAAACTCGGTGTTCGCGCCGGCAACACCGGTTGGATTTCGATGTCCGATGTGCGGGTCCCGAAAGAGAATCTCATCGGCAACCCTGGCGACGGTTTCAAAATCGGCATGTTCTGTCTTGAGCAGGGACGGTTCACTGTCGCCGCCGGCGCCACGGGACTGGTCAAAGCGTGCCTGGACGCGAGCGTGCAGTATTCGCAATCCCGTCACACGTTCAAGCGTCCGATCGGTGACCATCAGTTGGTCAAGGAGATGATCGCACGGATGTCGGCACAGTACGAAGCGGCGCGTTTGCTCTGGCTGCGGGCGGCATGGCTGAAAAACACCGGCCGGGCAAATACGCGCGAGACATCGATGGCCAAGTGGATTGCCTGCGAGCACGCCGAACATGCCGCTGCCGAGGCTGTCCAGGTTCACGGCGCGTACGGATTCTCCGATGAATATCCGGTGGAGCGGTTCTATCGCAACTCGAAGGGATCGTCGATCTACGAAGGCACGCGCGAAATCCAGAAGTTGTTGCAGGCCGATTATGCGCTGGGGATTCGTGTCGACAAGAAACGCAGCAGGCGCCTGCCGACGGCGGAGGAGTTGGCGGCGAATTGATATATGATAACACATTCTGTCATCCCCGCTTTCGCAGGAATGACAGTATGGGATGTAAAGAGGAATATCAATGTGACCGATCTCATCCGCTCGATGCGTCCCTCGCAATGGGTCAAGAACACGGTCGTGTTCGCGGGCCTGATCTTTTCGTTGCACTTCACGCGTGTCGACGATGTCCTCCTGACCGTTGCGGCGTTCGCCATCTTCTGTGCATTGGCCAGTGCGGTCTATCTGCTCAATGACATCAAAGACCGCGAGATGGACCGCGAACATCCGCAAAAGCGGAACCGTCCGATTGCCTCGGGACGCGTGCCGGTCACCACGGCGACGGTTGCATCGTTCGTGCTCTTTCTGGTCGGTTTGGCGGCATCCACACTGCTGGGAACGTACTTTCTTATTTCTGTTGCCATTTATGTCCTGCTCAATGTCGGGTATTCGTATGGTTTGAAGCATGTACCGATTCTCGATGTCATGATCGTATCGGCCGGGTTTGTCATTCGCGCCGTGGCCGGTGCGGTGGTGATCGGTGTGGCGATTTCGCCGTGGCTGGTGGTGTGCACCAGTTTGCTGGCGTTGTTTCTCGGATTCGGGAAGCGCCGTTGGGAACTCGAAACACTCGGTGACGAAGCACCCAAACATCGTGTCGCTCTCGAAGGCTACACGCTGCATCTGACCGACCAGTTGATCGCGGTGACCACCGCGTCAACAGTCGTCGCCTACGCTCTCTATACGTTGGCCTACGACACCCAGGAGAAGTTCGGCACGACACAGCTCATCTGGACTCTGCCGTTTGTGCTGTACGGCGTCTTCCGTTACCTCTATCTCATCCACGGAGAAAAGAAGGGTGGCAATCCCACCCGTGCGCTGATGACGGATGGTCCGATTCTCATCGATGTGGCCTTATGGTTGATTACGGTGATTGTAATTCTGGCGCGGTTTTGATTTGTGCGTTTGTTGGTGGTCATCGCGACTGAGGGCGACCAATACAAAATAGAACGGCCAAGAAAAACGGGACACCCACCGGGTGTCCCGTTCACACACAATTCGAATTACAATCATGCTACAAATCTAAATCACCCATCCCGAAAATCGCCTGAAACGGCCAGTTGAGATCGGCGAACAATTGATCAGCGCCCGATTCGCGGTTCATCACCGAGAAGACACCGACCACAATTCCTCCCGCTTCGATAATCGCATCAGCGGCGCGTTTCGCCGAGCCGCCCGTGGTGGTCACATCCTCGACCACCGCGACTCGCATGCCGCGCTCAAACGATCCTTCAATGCGACGTCCGGTACCGTGGTCTTTCAGCTCCTGGCGGACAATCAAGGCGGGACAATCAACGCCCTGTCCGGCGGCCACCATCGTGACAGCCGAAACAATCGGATCAGCGCCGAGTGTCATACCGCCGACGGCATCGGGTTTCATCTCGGCCATCATCGGCCAGAGCAATTCGCCGATTAAGTGCAGAAACTCGCCGCGCAGCGATAGTTCCTTGATGTTGATGTAGAAGTTCGACCGTGCACCCGATGCGAGCACAAAGTCGCCGCGCTTGAGGGCGTACTGATGCAATCCCTCGCGCAGACGATCGCGTTTCTTTTGGTCGAACTCCACTGCCACAGTCATCGGAATTGCGCTACTGAACGCTCACCTCAGCGCCGTCGAGGTTGATCTGCACCAGCGTCTTTGCGGTGTCAACGTAGGAGAGTTGATTCGCCGGCGGCGCAATCGTCTCCACGATGCGGCCCGATTCGGCATTTTCGGCCAAATGGAAATACACGGTGGCGAAGAGCCCCTCGCCGGGCGGAACCGCATCCTCCGTTACCGGAACCGCCGCCATCAGCAGCAGATTCTCTTCGTTGGCGATACGCACCGGCTTATTGGCCAGATAGTCGACCACGGAGCCGCTCCACGACACGGAGTCAACGACAAAACCGTTCGGGAATTTGAGCGGTACGACCATCGCCTTGGCCGGCTCGACCCCATAATAGTCGATCGTAAAGCTGCCGCTTTCGCCCGCGGCAAGCGTGATGTCCTCGATGGTCATGATAGCATCCGACGGGCGGCGTTCCGGCGCGTTCTTGCGCAGGCGCTCTTCCTGGCTCATCGGTTCAGAGGTTGTCTGTTCAGGAGCGGGTTGCTCGGTTTCGGTCTCTGACTGGCAGCCGATGACGAAAGTCAACAAGCAGGCCACCAACACCATGCGTTTCATCATTTCTCCTCCATATTGATTGCGCAGTTTGGCACAAATCAGTCCCGGAATGAACATGGGCAACAGGCGAATGTCAATGACAGTGGTACACGGGATGGCGCCAGATCGATCCGTGCCGCTGCACCGGTACTAATTTATTGTCATTCTGCCACTTACTTTGCGGCCATTAGGGCGTTCGATGGGTGGGCAGTGGCCCGCGGTCCAAGGCCATGCCAAAGCCCCGGCCTGGTCAGTCGTTTCGGAGATTTGGGTAATCCCATCCCCGGTGCCGGACATCGGCTCCGCCCGGCCTTGCCCGTTCTCGTTGTGATTGGTTAGCTTAGCATTCCGATGGTCATGTCATACGATACCCCACATGGACAGCTCCGATGAGTGTGGTCGGAGGGTGGCTGCGCCGACGGCTGAGAAGAGGACTAGCGGCGACGGCGCGGGTCCGTCCTGCGTCCTGTCCATCACCGCCCCAACGGATTCTGGTCGTTCGTGACGGTGGCCTGGGCGATCTCATTCTGACAGTTCCGATCATCCGCACACTGCGGCAGCACTTCGGGCCGGCGGTGTCCGTCGATGTGCTCGTTCGGAAACAAGTGGCGGATGTCTATCGGGATTTTGATCAGATCGACAAACTCTGGACCAGGAGTTCACATGTTGGTAGTGCATTTCGGACCATTCGGTCGATGCGCCGACGTCGCTACGATCTTGTGGTCGACATGGTGCTGAGTCCATCGCTGTCGTTTGCGTTGTGGGTTGTCAGGGTCGCTCCCGGCGCCCATCGGATTGGAGGGGATAAGGGGGAACTCGTATCGCTGTATCATCAGCACGTTGATTTACCACCGCGGCCGTCGCTCAACCTCCTGGAGCGTCTGCGTCGCATCGGCGCGCAGGCCTTCGGTGATACAGCGCTCGTCGACCACACTCCCTGGATCGACTGGCCGAGCGATGTGATCAAACACGCCGATTCGGTATGGCAGGGGGCAGTGGAGGACGAGAACGACTCTGTCGTTGTGCTCATTAACCTGTCCGCTGGTATCCCCGCTCGCACCTGGCCCGATGACAAATATCAGGAGCTGTTGGGGCGATTGATTGATGAGTATGGTGGCCGGGTGAACCGTTGGGTGATCACCGCCGCTCCTCACGAA
>WJJR01000444.1 GCA_014729565.1 Candidatus Zixiibacteriota bacterium
ACGCGACCCCTCAAAAATCGTGCCCATTGGAGTGACCTGATACTCCAACCCGCTCCGCGCGATGATGTCGATAATTTCCGATACCGGCTTGGAGACTGATTCGCTGGTGCCTAGCGGTGAAATGGAGAAGAAGACGAGCATGGATTGCCCCCTTGAATCTCACTAACACGAACGTCCTTTAGGTCCTTTAGGCTGTCATTCCCGCGAAAATCATACCCCGGGCTCACGCCCGGGGCTACAAGCTGCCGCCCCTACGGGGCTTTTCGCCCTACGCCACCACCGCCTCGGCTGCTTCCAGCCGCCGCGCGTACAAGGGGAAACGCTTGCAGAGCTTGAAGACCTCATCGCCGACTGCACGTTCGGCTGATTCATCACCGAGGTTGTCGATCACGCGGTGAATCATGTCGGCGATCAGTTCCATCTCGGGTTCTTTCATCCCGCGCGATGTCAACGCCGGCGTGCCGATGCGAATCCCCGAGGTGACCAGCGGCTTGGCCGGATCGAACGGGACTGAATTCTTATTCACGGTGATGCGTGCACGGTCGAGCGCTTCTTCAACGGCCTTGCCGGTGATCTCCTTTTCGATAAACGATACCAGCATCAGGTGCGTGTCGGTCCCGCCGGAGACGATGTGGTAACCATGCTCCGCCAACCGTTCCGCCATCGCGCGGGCGTTGGCCACGATTTGCGTTTGATACGCCTTAAACTCCGGCTCGAGCGCTTCTTTGAACGCAACGGCTTTGGCGGCGATAACATGCATCAACGGTCCGCCCTGGATGCCGGGCATCACCATGCGGTCGAGATTCTTGGCATACTCTTTCTTGCACATGATCATGCCGCCGCGCGGACCCCGCAGGGTCTTGTGCGTGGTGGTCGTCACAAAATCGGCCACCGGGACCGGCGACGGATGCAATCCGGCCACGATCAGTCCGGCGATATGCGCAATGTCGACCATCAACGTTGCGCCAACCGCATCGGCCACTTCACGGAATTTCTTGAAATCCAGAATGCGCGGATACGCCGACGCCCCCGCCACGATCATCTTCGGCTGCACTTCTTTGGCGCGTCCGATCAACGCAGTGTAATCAATCGTCTCGGTCTCTTTCGATACACCGTAATCGTGAACCTCATAGAGTTTGCCCGAGAAGTTCAACGGATGCCCGTGCGTCAAGTGTCCGCCGTGCGACAGGTTGAGCCCCAGAATCTTGTCGCCGGGATTGAGCACCGACATGTACACCGCCATGTTGGCCTGCGACCCGGAATGCGGCTGCACGTTGACATGCTCACAGCCAAATAGCTGCTTGGCACGATCACGGGCAAGATTTTCGGCCTGATCGACATACTCGCACCCGCCATAGTAACGGCGGCCGGGATAGCCCTCGGCGTATTTGTTGGTCATCACTCCGCCGAGCGCCTCGAGCACGGCTTCGGAGACGAAATTTTCCGAGGCGATCAACTCCAGCTTCTCGGACTGGCGGTGGGTTTCACCAATGACAGCGGCAAACAGCTCGGGATCATAATCAGACAATGCGCTCATATCTACCTCTCCTGGTCATGCCATCACAGTCATTCTATCTGATACGCACTAAGGCCCGCTCAAACAAGGATCGGAATGCGATTTCATCAGGGGTATCTCGGGGATCATCTGGTACTTACGCAGGGGCGACCCGGCGCCACAAAAAAGCCCACCGGAATCACGTCCGATGGGCTTGCTTGTCATGCTGATCAAATCCTCAGGAACTCACCGGCTCCGGCTCGCCGACATTGACATAGGTGAGCCAGCCATAAACATCGGGCATTTCGCCCGAGAGAATACCGAAAAACTGCTCCTGCAATGCCGCGGTGATCGGCCCGCGCTTGCCCTCACCGATCTTGATCCGATCAACCGTTGCGATCGGTGTAACCTCCGCCGCCGATCCGGTGAAGAACACCTCATCGGCGATATACAGCGCCTCGCGCGGAATCTCCTCTTCGATGACCTTGATGCCCAGATCCTTGGCCAGGGTGATCACCGTGTTGCGCGTGATGCCGGGCAGAATTGCCGAGCCGAACGGCGGTGTGATGAGCACGCCATTCTGCACGATGAACAGGTTTTCACCCGACCCTTCCGACACATGACCCGAGTTGTCCAGTGCGATGCCCTCGACATACCCGTGGCTGATCGCTTCCATTTTGATCAACTGTGAGTTCATGTAGTTGGCGCCGCTCTTCGCCATCGCCGGGAAGGTGTTTGGCGCCATCCGATTCCACGAGGAGACACAGACATCGACCCCGTTCTCCATCGCGTCGGGACCGAGATAGCTCCCCCACGGCCACACCGCAATCGCCACGTCGATCGGACAGCCCGCCGGATTAACTCCCAGACTGTCGTAACCGCGATACACAATCGGGCGGACGTAGCAGGCGTCGAGCTTGTTTACGGAGATCAGATTGAGGATGGCCGAGTTGATCTCGTCTTCGGTGTAGGGGATCTCCATCCGGTAAATCTTGGCGGAGTTGAAGAGACGAGTGGTGTGTTCCTTCAAACGAAAAACGGCGGAGCCATTCTTCGTCGAATAGCACCGCGCCCCTTCGAATACGGCGGAACCGTAATGGACCACGTGCGATAACACGTGGATCTTGGCATCGTCCCAGTCCACCAACTGACCGTTCATCCATATTTTGTCGACTTTGTCAAATGGCATCGCGGCCTCCTCGGAATATCAGAAGTGTAATCTTGTCTTGCGCTTACAAGGCGGTGCAACTCCCTATGTTATACACGAATTGCCTGCGCATTAATAGCGGTTTTTGACCTCAAATCGCGCGTTTTGACAGTGTGGCAAGGCCGGGGTGCGGCGTGCCGGTGCCCCATCCTTGGTGTGAACAGTGGCAAGTTTTAGAGCGGAACTTACAACAACCAGAACAATGATTCGGAAGCGAGCTTGATAAACGGCTCGGGGAACACGCCGAGGATCAGGGTAATTGCAGAGGCCAAACCGAGCGCGGGGACAAAGGCGCCCGAACGGTCAGTCGGGGCATTCAGGCTCTCATCCGTTGGTTCCCACATCCACACCGCGACGACAACGCGCAGGTAATAGTACACCGACACCGCCGAGAACAACACGGCCCAGATCACCAGGCCGAGGTATCCGGCTTTCAGTGCTTCGGTGAACAAGACGAACTTGCCGGCGAATCCAACGGTCGGGGGAATGCCAACTAACGCAAACATAAACAAGGACAGCGCGGCGGCGACCACCGGCCGGCGACGTCCCAGGCCGGAAATCGTATCAAGTGTGGTCGTCGTACGACCCGATTCGATCGCGCACACAACCGCGAACGCCCCGATGCTCATGCCGGCATAACCGAGCAGATAATACCCCACCGCTCCGGCCGACCCGGCACTCTTGGCAATCAAACCAACGAGCAAATACCCGGCGTGGGCAATACTCGAGTATGCGAGCAGGCGCTTGATTTCGCGTTGACGAAGTGCATAGAAGTTGCCAACCAGCATCGACAACCACGCCGCTGCCCAAACAACCGTCTCCAAAGGGAGATCAACCAACGCGGTCAGCAGCAAACGTAGCAGCAATCCGAACGCGGCCGCTTTCGGTGCGGCGGCAAAAAAGGCGACGGTCGGTGTCGGGGCACCGGTGTAAACGTCGGGCACCCACGTATGGAACGGCACGGCGCCGACTTTGAACAGGAAACCGATCAGAATCATGCCGGCGCCGATCCAGGTCAACGGTGTGACACTGGCGCCGGTCGAAAGAGCTTCCCCAATC
>WJJR01000445.1 GCA_014729565.1 Candidatus Zixiibacteriota bacterium
CCAACTTCAATGACCGCCAGATCACACTGCGCTGATGCGAACGCATCAAACGCCATCGCCGACACCGATTCGAAATACGAATATCGTTCGCGATGAATTGTGGCCCAGTGATCGGTCATGAATCGCCGGACACGCTGGCGGGAAATCGGCTTGCCATTGAGGTGGATTCGTTCCCGCAGATCGCGCAGATGCGGGGAGGTGTAGCGTCCTACGCTGAGCCCGGCGCCCAGGCACATCGCCTCAAGGATCGCAGACACCGAGCCTTTCCCGTTGGTGCCGGCCACGTGGACAGCAGGAGCTTTCAGTTCGGGGTGGTCGAGACGTTCACAGAGCGCCCTAATATTGTCCAGGCCCAGTTTGATGCCCCAGCGTTCGAGCGAATAGAACCGTCGAACGGCTTCACTGTAAGGGATGAGTGACGTGGGGCTCACTCGGCGGTATCGGTTTCCAGTTCTTGGTGTTTCACCCGCAGACCCTCGGGATCGTTGACCCCCGACGTCGGTCCGCACAGAAATTGGAACAGATTGGCGATCGTTGACTTCAGTTCCGTGCGTTTCACGATGCGATCCAGAAAACCATGTTCGAGGAAGAACTCGGAACTCTGAAATCCCGGCGGCAATTCCTGACGGATCGTTTCGCGAATCACGCGTGGCCCGGCAAATCCCAATTGCGCGCCCGGCTCGGCGACAATGACATCACCCAACGAGGCGTACGATGCCATCACACCGGCCGTGGTGGGATTGGTCAGCACGGTGATGTACGGAATATGCATTTCAGCCAACTCGGCCAGCAAGTAGCTGGTCTTGGCCATCTGCATCAGCGAGAGGATGCCCTCCTGCATACGGGCGCCGCCGGAACAGCAAACAATGACCAGCGGGATGCGTCGCGTCATCGCCCGTTCGATCGAGCGGGCAATCTTCTCACCGACGACTGACCCCATGCTGCCGCCGACAAAGGCGAATTCCATCACACTGAACGAGACTGGTCGTTGCTCGATTTTGCCGATGCCGCAGACAACCGCATCAGCCAATCCTGTCTTTTGTTGGGCGGCGGTGATGCGCTCGGGATATTTCTTCTTGTCTTTGAACTGCAGCGGGTCCTGTGACACCAAACCACGGTCGTACTCTTCCAGTGCGCCATCATCGAGAATCAGCCGGATATAATCCTGATGCCCGATGCGGAAATGGAACTCACACGACGGGCACACCCAACTGCGGCGTTCGAGTTCGCGGGCATAGATAATCTCCCCGCACCCGCCGCACTTCGTCCACAATCCGTCGGGAATCTCGCGCTTTTCCTGGCGTGCCAGACCGGCTCTTGCTTTACGAAACCATTCCATCGGAAGTCTCCGCCATCTGACGATCCCCGGAATCGGAATCGTCGAGAATTTTCATCAGGACCAGAGCATCGCACAGGGGGCGACGGTAATAGCCGCGGCGCCGGCCAATGCTCTGATAGCCGCGATCGGTGTACATCGTGATCGCCGACTTATTCGTAATACGCACTTCCAAAACGGCGCATGCAACCCCCTTTTCGAGGCCATGCTCCTCCGCATAATCCATCAAGTAGCGCGCGATGCCACGGCGGCGCATTGACGGAGTAACGGCGATATTGTGGATTTGGATCTCGTCGGCAACCACCTGGGCACACAGATAGCCACACAACTGTCCGTCTCCGTTTACGGCGACGACATTCAGCCCACCGCCAAACCCGAGTGACTCCTTGAAAGCCGATTTCGGCCACGGGTCGGTAAAGACAAGGCGCTCTTGCGCTTCGATCCAATCCAGGTCGGCCCGCGTCATCGGACGTATGGTGATCGGGTGCGCCATCATGTTGCTTTACGAAACTGAGGCGGCAAACCGTAGTCCAGAGGTGATTTCAGTGGATCAAGCAGGTGGCCGTCAGAAATCGCCTCGGTCGCCCACTCCGCGAGCACGTCGCCGCCCACCAACGCATGGTCCTCGCTGACAATGACCGCCGATTGGCCAATCGACTCGACCCACCGGCCACGATATCCGATAATGCCGCTTCCAACAAGAACTGTCGGGATGCCCGTTGTCGGCGCCCATTTGCCGAGCTGGATACTCTCGGGCTGTCCGATCTCGCCATCTGTCGATAAGTGATAGAGGTAGAACTCATCGCCCCGGTGATGGATCACACAGGCCACGGCATGCTCCTCCGGATTGGCAATGCCCAGCCTGGAGAGCGCATCCGTCTTGCACCACCAGCGTCGCTGTGTCGCCTGAGCCGGCCAGCCCGTGACCGGAATGTTCCCCGCCAATGCCCAACCGGACGCTGTCGCCCAGCCGATGCGTGTCGCGGTCAATGAACCGGGGCCGGTCACCACACCGAGACCGTCGATGTCCTGGCGCGTCCAATTCGACTCAGACAGGGCCTGGTCGATCAAGGCATCGAGGGTGCCGCTGCGGCCGCGTGTCGCCTCGGCATCCCACCGTCCGACGGCATTCCCGTCGCGAGCGATGCCAACGGTGATCCGCGAAGCCGTCATGTCAAAGGCCAACACGCGCATGGAGGTACTTACGGCCCAGACGGAAGCTGAGCAATAGAGATGCGGCGTTCGGTGTTGTCGGCAATGCGAATCGTGACAAGCCACCCGGTCGCGGGCCATTGGTCGCGAATGCGATCCGCCCATTCGACCAGACAGACACCGGAGGATCGGAAATACGGAGCAATACCGGCGAATTCGAGTTCATCGGCCGACGACAGACGATACAAATCGACATGATAGACCGGGATGTCGCCTTCGAGCACATTCATGAGTGTATAGGTCGGCGATGGCATCGGTTCGCGGACGCCGAGGGTCTCGCCGACCGCTCGGGCAAAGACTGACTTCCCGGCTCCCAGCGGTCCGATCAATCCGACCCAATCGCCCGGCTGCAACGACCTGGCAAAGGAACGGGCGACGGCAACGGTGTCGGCCTCACACATCGTCGTATGTTCGGCCACGGTTACTTCGGCGTCAACGTCGCCACCGGCAGAATCATCTCGGGCATCGAAATACCGCCGTGGAGAAAAGTGTTGGCGAACTTCCGCTGATACTCATTGAAATTCGTCGGATAGACGAAATAGAAATCCTCTTTGGCCAGCAAATACGTTGTGCTCATGGTGAACGTCGGTAAGCGATACTCACGCGGGTCTTTGATAATCACACCATCTTTGGTATCGCACTTCAGCGTATCGCCAAATTTGTAACGGAGGCTGGGCGAGGTGTCGCGCCGTCCGTGCGCCACGGTCCCGCGCGATCCCAGAATGCTGCCGTGATCGGTGGTGACAATGGCGACCGCGTTCGGATCTCTGGCGATTTTGCGCAATACCTTGAACCACGATGAATTCACAAACCAGGTCTTCATCAAGCCACGGAAAGCCGCTTCATCGGGCGCCAGTTCATACAGCAACTCGTGTTCGGTACGGCCGTGGGTCAGGTGATCGAGGAAGTTGTACACCACCGAGAGCAGCGGTGTGTCTTTGTACGAGCTGAATTTCTTGTCGATGCTCTCCCCCTCAGCGAAGTCGAGCACCTTCACGTACTTCGCTTCCGACGGGAGCCGTACACCGAGACGATCAAGTTGTTGATCGAGTAGTTGACGTTCGAGACGGTTACGTGAGAACTCATCCTTATCGCCGATTTGCCAGAGTTCCGGATACAAGCGTTGGATTTCATCGGCGGTCAGTCCGGAAAAGATAGCGTTGCGTGAGAACGGCGTTGCCGACGGCAGCAGCGAAAAGTAGAATTCACGATCAATCGTGAAGTACTCCGCCAGTTCCGACTCGATATTGAACCACTGGTCGGAGCGCATGCAGTCGATGACGAAAAAATAGACTTTGCGGCCCGCCTTGAGATGCGGCACGAGGTACTTGGGGACAACATCGACAGAGAGCGGCGGACGTTTGTCGTTGTCGATGTTGGCCATCCACTGCGGGTATTCCCGTTCCACCCACCGGCCGAATTCGGCGTTCCACTCGCGCTTGTGATCGCGGTGTGTCTGATCCAATCCCAGATTCACGAACAGGTCAAGATCAAGATCCCACTGAGATAATGAACGGTGGGCATCCACCCACTCCGTCCAGTCGGCATTGGGAGAGAGGTTTTCCCGCAGGTGGTTAAAATCAGCGACATACTGCTTGGCGAGATGCTCCGACCGAATCTTGCGCTTCTCGACGTGGCGCTTGATCACCGAGAGAATCTGGCTCGGATTGACCGGCTTGGTGAGGTAATCGTCGATTTTCTTCCCGATCGCCTCGTCCATGATCTGCTCTTCTTCACTCTTGGTAACCATCACCACCGGCAAGTTGGGATCGCGGCGCTTGATCTGCTCCAACGTGGAGAGACCATCCATTCCCGGCATTTGCTCATCAAGGAGGACGAGATCGTAGCGCTGCTTGTCAAGATGGCCGAGCGCATCGTCACCCGAGTGCGCGCCGGTGACCTCGTACCCGCGTTCTTTGAGAAACCTGAAGTGGGCGGTGAGCAAGTCGATTTCGTCGTCGACCCACAGAACCTGGCGCAGATTGCTTGCCATAGCGGACATCCTTCATTTGTGTGCTGCTACGGATTCTCTGCTGCCGGTAAGTGAATCACGAAGCGCGTCGATTGATGGGGGATCGATTCCGCAAGATAGAGATCGCCCCCGTGGTATTCCATGACGATTCGCCGGGCCAAAGTCAAGCCCAGGCCCCAGCCGCGTTTCTTGGTAGTGAACCCCGGCGCAAAGATCTTCTTCTGTTGTTTGCCGGTAATACCGCGTCCGTTGTCAATCACGGCGATCTCAACACCGCCACCGGCAGCAGGATGCAACTGGACGTGAACCACACCCTGCTTGGGGTCTACGGATTCCAGCGCGTTTTTGATCAGGTTTTCCAGCACCCAGGAGATCAGTTCCGGGTTGATCGCAACCTGGGGCGTCGGCTCGATGTCGTCGGTGAGACAACAGCCCTGTCCACCGAATGGCAGGCGTTGCCGAAAATACGTGATCACCTCTTCGACAATGGGCTGCACCGATTGCACCTGCACATCCGGAACCGATCCGATCTGGCCGAAGCGATTGGCGACACGCCGCAAACGGGAAACATCGAGTTGCATGTGTTCAACGGTCTCGGCCATTTCGTGGTCAGCAGGGGAAGACTGCTGCGACTGATTGCTCGCTGTCTTGGCCTGCAGCAGCTCCAACCATCCCATTAGAGACGAGAGCGGTGTGCCCAACTGGTGTGCCGTCTCCTTGGCCATCCCGACCCAGATGTAACGCTGTTCGGCCCGCTTGATGTTGCGGAAACTGACATAGGCAATCAGCAGAAACAGCGTCAGCAAACCGACTTCGATGTACGGAAACAGATTGACCGCCTGAACCAATCTGTAATTTCCATAATAGAGATAGTAGAGAAGCTGGTCTTGATAGGTAATCGGAACCGGAGGGTACTCGTCTCCCATGCGCTGCATCAGCCGGCGGACTTCCTCCCTCACCTCGGGATCCTCGGCGTTGTCGGGGATGTCTTCGAGTCCACGCCAGTACAGCGGGGAGCCCTCGGCATCGGCCACGACAATCGGGAAATCCTGCCGGCTGATGATCTCATCGAACAAGAAACCAATCTCGGCCGGATTGGTGGCTTCGGCGGCGCGCTTCCATTGGTTGGCATAGGTTGTCGCCAGCCGCGCTTCGGAGGCTTTCAATTCGGAGACCATGGTCTGGGTGGTGTAGACCAAAAACGCGGCAAATACCACCACACCGGCAATCATCAACCCCTTAAAGGCCAATGGCAGTCCGGTGGCCCCGGCGCGTCCGTGAATGAATTTCCAGAGCCGTCGTCGCATCAGTCTATCGTATCGAGCCGTCCATCTTCATACGGAAAAACACAGGGGCGCACCCACTGTACGCCCCTCGGGTTCTACTCTCATCATCGGCACCCGTTCAGTGGATTTCGGTCAGACCGCCCATATACGGCACCAATGCCTCGGGAATGCGAATGCCGCCATCCGGTGTCTGGTAGTTCTCCCAGATCGCGATCATGGTCCGGGGCAGCGCCAGCGCTGAGCCGTTTAACGTATGAGGATAGAACGGCTTGCCGCCATCGGCGGGACGGCAACGCAGGTTCATCCGCCGCGCCTGGAAGTCCTCGAAGTTCGAGCAAGAACTCACTTCCAGCCAGGTGTCGATGCCGGCCGCGTACACTTCAAGATCATAGCACTGCGCCGCCGCAAACGACAAATCTCCCGACGCCAGCATCCGCACGCGATACGGCAGTTTCAGCGCCTGCAAGATCGCTTCGGCATCAGTGACCAGCGATTCCAGTTCATCGTACGATGTTTCCGGGTCGACAATCTTGACCAGTTCGACTTTGTCGAACTGATGCACACGAATCATCCCGCGTGTGTCTTTCCCATGAGCACCGGCTTCGCGGCGGAAGCAGGGTGTGTAGGCCACCATGCGTGTCGGCAGTTGATCGGCTTTGATGATGTTGCCGGCGTCGATACTGGTCAGTGGAACTTCGGCAGTGGGGATCAAATACAGATCGTCGGCCTCGATATGATACATGTCCTCGGCCAGCTTCGGCAATTGGCCCGTCCCCTGCATTGTTTGTCGCGTGACGAGGTACGGAACGCGCTGCTCGACATAACCGTTATTGCAGTGGTAATCGATCATGTAATTGATCAGCGCCCGCTGCATTTGCGCACCGGTCCGTCCGAGGATGAAAAACCCTGAACCACTGATCGATGCGCCCGCTTCTCCCTTGAAGATGCCAAGCGCCTCCCCGATTTCCCAGTGGGGTTTCGGTGTGAAGCCGTAGTCGGGCTTCTCGCCCCAGGAGCGGATATCCTTGTTTTGCGATTCATCACCGATGGGAACATCGGGATGCGGGATATTGGGAATGCGCAATTGCAGCTCGCGCATCTGCGTTTCCACCTCACGCAGTTCGGTGTCAAGCGACTGCACGCGGTTGGACACTTCGCGCATGGCTGCAATGGCATCGGCCGCGTCTTCACCCGCCTTCTTCGCGCGGGCGATGTTCTGTGAAGCCACGTTCTTTTCGTGCTTCAGCTTTTCGACGTCGGCGATAATGCTGCGCCGCTTATCATCCAATTGCAGCAGATCGTCGAGACGATCCTCTTCGTTCTTGTTGACGGTACCCTGACGCACCGCTTCGACATTGTCGCGAATGAACTTGAGATCAAGCATAGGTCAGTGATGGTTAGGCTTGGACGTTCGCAGATGGACGAGAGGCTGGCCGGTTTGAGAGCCCGGCGTCTGTCATCCGTTCTTGTGATATTGCATGTTTTGTAGTGTGGCGATCGAGTCGTCATTATCGATGAGTTGCTCGGCGATCTCCGGTCCGAAGTGCGGCACCACATCGGTAAGCACACGGAACGTGGCCTAATGATCGCCCGTCGCCGCCAATTGCAGCAAGTCGGTGATACGTGATTCAAAGTCGGGCGCGGCGTCATCGACAGCGTCGACAATCCAAATCTTTTCGTGCGTGGAACGCCGCGGTGTGACATCGAGTCCAAACAGTTCTTCGTTCATTTTCTCGCCCGGCCGCAATCCCACAAACTCGACGGCGATGTCGATGTCCGGACGCAATCCCGACAGGGCAATCATATCGCGCGCCAGGTCAACCACCCGCACCGGCTCGCCCATATCCAGAACCAACGTCTGTCCGTTTTCACCGATCGCGCCCGCCTGCAACACGAGCAGCGCCGCCTCGGTGGCCGTCATAAAATACCGCGTGATATCGGGATGCGTGACGGTGACCGGCCCACCGGCGCGAATCTGACGTTCGAACAACGGTACGACCGACCCGCTTGATCCGAGCACGTTGCCGAATCGGACATTGATAAACCGGGTCCGTCC
>WJJR01000446.1 GCA_014729565.1 Candidatus Zixiibacteriota bacterium
AGCGCTTGGAGGCAACAGTGGTGCTGGAAGCGCCTGATACGGATGGGCTTTGTGGACTCAGTGGACGTGGTGGACTGAATGGACGAGAAGGTGATGTCAATCCCGGGAGTTATCGACCAGGCTTTTGGTGTGGCTGCTGGGGTTGAGTTCTTCGGGGGTATCGCCGAACGGGTTGAGGACCAGAATCGAGACACGTCGGTTGCGGGGATCGTCCGGATCTCGCGGAAAGCGGAGACTGTTATCGGCAAAGGCGCGGATTTCGACAAACCGGCCGGCACTGACACCGCTTTCTTCCAGAATGCGTCGTGCCGTATTGGCACGATCAGACGAGAGTTCCCAGTTCGAATAGGCATTCATTGCCGAAAAGCTGATGCTGTCGGTGTGTCCCTCGACTATGATGTCGTATTCGAGCGGGCCGAGCACTTTGGCGATGGTGCGGACAACATTCATGCCATCGCCCGATAACTGAGGGCTTCCCAGATCAAAAAACGTCGAGTCCTTCGACTCCATCAATTGAATGCGCAAGCCCTCTTTCGTCACTTCCACTTCAACGCGGTCGGCGATTTGGCTGAGGCCGGGGATGCGTTCGAGTGCATCCATAATCGACTGCCCCGTCGCCTTCAGTTTGTTCTCTTCCCGCTGGCGGTTGGACTCGCTTTGCGAATCTTTGTCAGTGCCCGGTTCTTCTGCTCCGTCCAATACACTCTTTCCCGATTTGTCGGTGAAACCGACCGGATCGCGGAAGTACCCGCCCACGCTCTGCTTAACATCTTCACCCTGATTGACTAACCACAGCACCAGAAAGAAGGCCATCATGGCCGTAACAAAGTCGGCATACGCCACTTTCCAGGCACCACCATGGCCATGATGGCGGCCGCCATTCTTCTTGACGATGATGACTGGTTGCTCGTCGTCTCTATCGGAGTGCATAAGCGATCACGCTGCGTTGGCGGTGGCCATCTCGGGAGAATTCCTCGTTTTGCGGCAGGCGCTCTCCAGCTCGGTGAAGTCGGGGCGAACGTCGGTGTAGATCGAGCGGCGCGCAAACTCGACAGCGATCGATGCGACCGCGCCTTTGTGATGCGCCAGCAACACCTGCTTGAGTGCGACCAGATAGCGTTCGTGCTCCGCTGTCTTGTGTTCCAGGTTGCGGGCCAGCGGCTGAACAAAACCATACGACAGCAACACACCGAGAAATGTGCCGACCAGGGCCGCGCCGACTTTGTGTCCGATCTCCTCGGCGGGCCCGTCGATCGCACCCATCGTGATGACGATGCCAAGCACCGCCGCCACGATGCCCAGTCCCGGTAGCGCGTCGCCCATGACCGAGAGAATGCTCGATGGTTTAGTTTCTTCTTCGTATTGCGTCTCGAGATCGACATCCATCAGCGCCTCGAGGTCATGAGGCATGATACCCGAGCCCGACATGGTCAGGCGCATCGTATCAGACATGAACTCAACCGCGCGCCGGTTATTGGCGAAGCTGGGGTACTTCTGAATGATCGCGCTCTTCTCGGGATGCTCGACATGCTCTTCCAGCGCCACGATGCCATCCCGACGCGCCAGATTGAGCAACTCGTAGAGCATCACCAGCATATCCAGAAAGTCCTGCTTGGTTGGCCCCGGCTTGGGGATGTGTTTGAGCTGGTGAACGAGGTTCTTGAGCACAGTGGGGCCGGAGCCGATGATCATCGCCCCAATGGCCGCACCGCCGATGATGATGAATTCCGCCGGCTGGAGAAGCACCAAAAGATGTCCGCCCGCCATGATGTACCCGCCGACCACTGCTGCAGCGACGACGGCCAGACCGGCCAATGCTGTCATGTCGACCTCCTACTGCCGGGCCCAGGAGCCCTATTGATGTAGATTCGACAGCGGTTGCGTAATCTTAAGCGGGGCAAGGAGTAAAACGATCGGTGCAGGACCGGCGACGGCCGCAAGCAAAAACGTTCAGGATGTCAGGATGGGATACCGCTGCCTCGCGCTCACCTCTGACGTGCGGTACCGAGGAACTCTATGAACTTGTTGAACAGCTCAAGGCCGGGCCAGGTCCGCTGACCGAGTTCGGCGTTCTCTTCGACCCACTGCGGAACCAGGGACAACGGCACAAGCGGCACATGGGATCCAACCAACGACGAGGTCAGACGTGTCAGCGGCAGCGACAGCGGCATCGGCATCGGGACCTTCTCGATGTCGTGGTTGTAGGGCTCAGCACACCAGTCGGCAGGCGAGGTGACGTTGTATTCGCGGCACGCCACCGGACGATACGGGTGGATACTGCACGATTCATCTTCGAGAAACGGACACGGCATACCCAGAAGGAAGTACTTCTTGCTGATCTCGAGGATTGGTTCGTCGGTCGGGGGTGGATTATACATGTCCTCCACCATACCGCGCTGTTCGACGTCGTCCGCAATATGATTGAACCGCGACATCACCACGTCGCGCCGTTCATTTGGCAAAGATCGAATCACATCCGCCAGCCAGAACGCTTCCGGCGGTGAGACCGGAACCAATTGCCGGCAACAGGCGCCACAACCGGCCGCACACGAGATCGCCTTCCCCTGCTTCTCTTCGCGCTGGTTAGCGCGTGTCGACAGCACCATGGTCAGCTCGATGGCGGTCGGGACCAATTCGGCCAGACGCATCGGGCCGGTATCGACTTGCACCTGGCCACGGATGGTGCCGCCGGGGTCAGTGAGTTCAACGGTTTTGACGGCGACGCCGGTAGGGTCTGAGGACTGGTTGTCTGGAGTCATGATAGGAATCCTGTCGGGATGTTCCGCTTAGCTAGAAGATGGCGCGCAGGAGATGGTACAATAGCCGGCGAATGGCATGGTGCGATTCAGGGTACAAAGCCCCGACGATTATCGCGACAACAACGCATGCTAACGCAATGATCCATTTGTTTCGACTGTCCTTCCGCATGCGAGATGAGCGTCGGTACCATTTTACTCGTTGAAAGGGTCAACGTCCTCCCCCGCTGGTGGAGGTATCGTTATCATCTCCTCGTCAGTAATCTGCAATTGCTCGCGGAGTCCTTCGACATCCGCGTAGGGGTAGTCGTTGGGTGCGCCCGACCGTATTTGAAACTGATCATCATTGGGAGCGATCCACTTCACCTTTCCCTTTTGTATCCACGGGCCCAGTTCGAACTCCCAGGGATCGGTTTTCACCGTCCATGCTGGATTGCCCTCGACATCCGTATAGTTGTATGATGTCTCGCGCCAGGGCTGAGTGAGCGCTTCCGGCGGCGGTTGCCGTTCACAGAAATATGCGATGGGGAACGCGGTGTATCCATTCTCCATGGGAATCTGGGCAATCACGGCTGTCATGGTCGGCAAATCCAAAACGGCCGGGATGACGTATGGCACCTCCGGGCCGGGATTGGCCTGGCTCCGTCCACCCAGCGGTGGAAGGCCGTTGAGATTCAACGCTCCGGTCAAGACGGCGAAGTGTTCACACGCAGGCGGTTCCTCGAATTCGGTGAATTCCTCCTCCTGCCACCAGAGCCCGTCCAGTCCCCAAGGATCGAAGGCGCGCATCAGTTCGGTCTTGCAGACCGGACAGCGGCTCACTAGGATTCGGGGCAAACGGTCAAAGTACTCCTGGCGCAACTTGTCGCGCTTGTCGCGCAGAGCGTCACGCTCATCGTCAGACATGCGCGGTTTCTTCTTCACGCCCTCCTGGATGGCATCCTGGATTGCGTTGAACTCCTCCAGCAGAGCATCGCGTTCATCTTTGGTCAGTGGTTTTACCACACGTTGTTCCATCATCTGCATTCCCTACAATAGCCTGTGCAAGAATCAATCATACGGCCACTTGATGCCGCGGTCCTTGTACTCTTGCTTCAAGTTGTCCGTACCATCGATCATCTTCGCATTGCCGTTTTCATCCACCACGAGATAGGACTCATCGGGATCCGGTTGCCGGCCCATTTTGCCATCAACCTTATAATCATCGTTTGCCCCATGGTTGAACATTTTGCGGTCCGGTGTGACGTCTTCGTTCATCCCGCGCTGAAAGCTCTTGTCATTGGTTGGCGTGCCTTTGTACGACCCGTCGGGCTGTTTGGCGTAGACGCCCTGCATATCATAGTCGCCATAGACGGCGTCCCCTTTGCCGTTCTTTGACCGTAAGACCCCGTCGTCATCAAAGTCATAGCCTTTCTTCTTCGCATGCGCGTGCCAGTCATCGTATTTGGGGTTGTTGACATTGGCTTTCTTGGTGACCAGGCCGGCGTTCTTGCCGGTCTTTTGCGTTTTGAGCTTGACGTCCAGCGGCTTCGATTTGGTATTCGGTTTCGTGTGCCACTTTTTGCTTTTGGGATTACTGGCCCGGATGACCGCAAGCTGCTTCTTCTTCGCGCAGCGCCTTTGCAGGTTCTTGACGTGTTGCATTTTCATGCCGGATTTCTTCACGGTCTTCCGTGACACCCTCGGCACTTTGGTGCTTTCCGCGTCGGTCCCCTTGCCTTTCTTCGCTTTATTGCCGGCCTGTTTGCCGTGCAACCCGTCGAGGTCGACGTTGGTCAGCGGATTCGGGGGATAGGCATAGAGGTTCAGGCCCCCGGCGATTCCCATGGGGTCAGACTGTAAGTACCGTCCCAATTCGGGGCTGTAGTAACGGTAGCCGTTGCAATGCAGGCCGGTTTCTGCGTCGTAATAGTGACCGGGGAACCGCAGCGGCATATCGATTCGGCTCTCCGGACTGATGTGAGCACGCCCATACGGAT
>WJJR01000447.1 GCA_014729565.1 Candidatus Zixiibacteriota bacterium
AGTTATAGCAATAATTAGAACTCCGTTCCGGTTTTCGGAAACGTAGCATGGCCAGTTCGACTCCGCTCACTGCAAGCGTCTCGGCCAGGCGGCACGGGCACTTCGGTTGACTCAGTGTAAACGAGGCGCCCGTACTACATCGCGTGTTCAATCGGAAGATAGTTCTGACAATCGCTATAAGAGCCGCACCTACGCGAGGTTACAATTCACTGGTTTGGTGGCTAAGCGTGGTTCGGAAACAAGACACGACTTCTCTAACAGGCCCTCAAGACCCGTGTTTCCACGGTCGGACAATACCCGGTTCACGGGCCTAAAGGCCCGTGGCACCGATACTTACGTACACGACAGATAGTGCCTGGACTCCGATCAACCAGATCGTAAATCTGCGAATCTCTATAACTGTTGCATTTGCGACAGTCGATGGTACAATAGACTGTGATGGCACATGACTCCCACACCCTTGAGCGACCGGCGGTCCTCGATCCGGGTGCCAGCAACGTCCGCAATGCGATTGTCCTTGTGGTCATTCTGGCCGCGTTGTCGGTGGCGCATTTTGTTTCGCCGCCACATCATCCGTGGATCCATGACTTTCTATTCAAGGTCACGTATGTCCCGATTGTGTTGGCCGCGCTGTGGTTTGGTTGGCGTGGCGGATTGGTAACAGCAGCCATCACCGGGGCGGTCTACATCATTCACATTCGCATGCAATTGGCGGGACACCACGAGCATTCCCAGGTTGGGCTGATCCTGGAGTTGGTGCTGTACGTGTTTATCGGAGTCATGGTCGGCTGGTTGTCAGACCGGCAGCGTCAGGCGCAGGCGCGCATCGCCGCCGCCAATGCCGAATTGCAAGAGTCGCTGGCATCATTGCGCGAAAAGACCGAGGCCCTGCTCGCCGCCGAGGAATCGTTGCGCCGCGCGGACCGTCTGCGCGCCGCCGGCGAGATCGCCACCGGACTGGCGCATGAAGTCCGCAATCCGTTGGGCGGCATAGTTGGTGCGGCGGAGATCATAACGAATCCCAAGACCGACGCCAAGGATCGCGAGGAGTTTGCCGACGTACTCGGCCATGAAGTGAAACGGCTTGACCGGGTCATCGGTGACTTCCTCGACTTCGCGCGACCGGGCAAAACACCGGAAGGCGAATGCACACTGCGCGATGAACTCGACTTTGTGGCGTCACTGACAGCCGGACCGCGTGGGAAACAAGACGCCGAATTCAAATGCGATGATGTAGCGAACGATCTGCGCATCGGCATGTCGGCCGATGCCTTCCGTCAGGTCGCCCTGAATCTGACGTTGAATGCTCTCGCAGCACTGTCCGAACAGAACGGAACAATCACCTGGAGTGCAAAACGACAAGATCACACGGTTGAGATTCGCATCCGCGACAACGGATCGGGCATCGATGCCAGTGTGCGCAACCGCCTCTTCGAACCATTTGTCACGACAACCAAGGGCACCGGCTTGGGATTGGCGATTGTGTCGCGTTTGGTTAACGATGTCGGCGGAACAATCACGTTGGTGGAATCGAGTGAAACGGGGACGACGTTCGAATTGACTCTCCCGTTGGCGTAGGATGGGTGCTTTGCTTGTGCCGAGCGAAGCCGAGGCGCACCCACCATAGGCAAGTCGTATGACTGCAAAGACCTCACCAGCACACATTATCTTCGCCGAAGACGATGCCAGTCTGCGGCGGGTGGCGGAATACAACCTGTCACGCGCGGGGTATGAAGTCTCGCTGGCAGCGGATGGTGCGGACGCATGGGAGCTGTGTCGTGAACACGATCCCGATTTGGTGATTACCGACCTGGCAATGCCCAAACTCGACGGATTTGATCTCTTGAAACGCGTCCGCAGGCAATTCCCTGATACCGAAGTTGTCATCATCACGGCACACGGTACGGTTGACCGTGCCGTCGAAGCGATGAAAGCGGGGGCGTTCGACTTCATCACCAAGCCGTTTGAGTTCGACGTTCTCCGTCTGACCGCCGAACGCGCGCTGGAACGGAGAAGCCTCAGACAGGAGAATGTTCGCCTCCACGGCGAATTGGCTGACCGCTACCGCCCCGACAACATGGTCGGTGTATCGGCGGCAATGCGCCGTGTGTTCGAGATGGTGGCGCGTGTGGCGCCGTCGGACAGCAATGTGTTGATTCTCGGTGAGAGCGGAACAGGCAAGGAGCTGGTGGCGCGCGCGATTCATCATACAAGTCCGCGGCGGGAGGAACCGTTTGTGGCGGTCAACTGCGGCGCGTTGCCGCGCGATCTGGTCGAAAGCGAACTGTTCGGTGTGCAACGGGGCGCGTTCACCGGCGCCGACGCGGACCGTCCCGGACGATTCGAACGGGCCGCCGGTGGGACACTCTTTCTCGATGAAATCACCGAACTGCCCTCCGATGTCCAGGTGAAACTGCTGCGCGCCCTGCAGGATCGGCAGATCGAACGTCTCGGTGCAACGGTGCCAGTCGACGTTGATGTGCGGTTCGTTTGTGCATCGAACGCTGATGTCGATCAACTCATACGCGACGGACAGTTCCGTCAGGATCTCTACTACCGCATCAATGTCGTGACAATCCAGGTGCCACCGTTACGTGAGCACCCGGAGGATATCGAACCGCTCGTGTACCATTTCCTCACCCGATTGAACGCCGCTGATGTGACATTTGCCCCCGATGTTCTCGATCGTCTACGCTCCAGCCAGTGGCCCGGGAATGTCCGTGAATTGGAGAATGTCATCGAACGCGCGCTGGTTTTGCGGAAACAAGCGGATCGAATCACCCTCGATGATCTGCCAGCCAATATCACCGCGGCGCCGATGCACGATAGTTCTC
>WJJR01000448.1 GCA_014729565.1 Candidatus Zixiibacteriota bacterium
CCCCAAAGCAAGTACCCGGGCCGACCCCCCCAATTCTAACGGGGCATCCCAATCGTGGGATGCCCCGCGCGTATGTCCGGGATTCTTCCCTTTGTCATTCTCCGACAAGACCGTGTCCTAATTGTCAACTTGATGCTATTGTGTGGCCGCCGCGCACGTTAGTATAATTGACGAGGTGTTTGCCGTGATTTGCTCCGCGGCTGCATCTTCGGGATTGAGTCTATGGATTTGCGTGAAACCGCCGTCTCAGCGATGCCCAAGGCCGCGATTCGTTTATTCAGCGGGCCGTACGTTGCCGGGGACTCACTTCAAGCCGGTATCGAACGGGCGGAGCACTTTGCGAAGCAAAAAGTAGCCTCCTCACTCGATGTTTTGGGCGAAGATGCCGCGTCACCCCAGGACATCTCCGAATACATCGCCCTGTATGAACGACTGATCGATGCAATCACCACCAATCAGTTGTTTCGTGCACTGCCGGAACCACTTCGACCCTCGATCAGTCTGAAGCCCTCCTCATTCGTGGTCGCTCCCAAAGACGAGAATGGGATGGTCATCAGCCCCGGTGACATCGACTGGCGCAGTTGTGAAGCCGCGGTCGAAACGGTGGTCGAGTACGGCGCGGCCCAGGGCATCCGGATGACCATCGACATGGAAAACCACCAGTGGACCGATGTAACCCTGGACGTCCACCGGCACTTGTTTCAAAAGCACGGCGCGATGGTCGGTACGGTCTTGCAGTCGCGGCTGTTTCGGACAAAAGACGACGTCGATCAATTGCCGGACGGTTGTCGGATTCGGTTGTGTATCGGGATCTACGATGAGCCCGAGACCATCGCGTTGCAAGACCTCCATGAAATGAAGAATCGAATGATCCCGTTGGCGCGGCGGATGTTCGAGAAGAACATTGTCGTTGAATTCGCCACTCACGAAAAATGGCTGATCAATCGCTTCTTCTCGGAGCTCGTCGTCCCCTTGCACATCACACCGGATCGTTTTGAAACCCAGACACTCCTCGGCGTGCCACGGCACAAGCTCATCAACCAGTTGGTATCAGGCGAGTATTTCCGCAACATGCCGGGCGTCAACGGCGACACTGCTGCGCTCAATACTGGTATTGTTCATCGCCTGTACGTGCCATTTGCCGAGCACTGGGACAAAGCGATCGCCTACTGCCGACGGCGGCTGATCCACAGTCCCAATCTCTTTTGGACGGGATTCGTCAACGCCCCGCGGGTGTTGTATCACTCTCTTTTCAACAAGTAGAATCGCGCCGAGAATCAGGCTTCATGCTGAACCCGTGCTCTCCCTCATCGGGCTCGGTCAGTAATTCAGGCGGCGGCGCCGGGTACAGGAACGACAGCAGGACTGACCCGCCGAGAAGCAGAACGACCACACTCAGCGAAATGCCGATCGGAACGTGATACCATCCGGAAATCAACATTTTGCATCCCACAAACACGAGCACCAGTCCCAAACCGTATTTGAGAAACCGGAACTTGTCCATGATGCCGGCCAGCAACATGAAGAGCGCGCGCAGCCCCAGGATCGCGAAGATGTTCGACGTGTAGACGATGAACGGATCGTGGGTGACACCGAAGATGGCGGGAATGGAGTCGACGGCAAACACGACATCGGTCGCTTCCACGACAACCAGTACGGCCAATAACGGAGTAGCGAGCCGTTTGCCCGCCTCTTTCACGAAGAACTTCGGGCCACGGTAGTCGGACGTCATCGGTACGATCCGCCGCAACAGCTTCAGCGCCGGATTGCGTTCGGGATGCACCTCGACATCGTCCTGAATGACCAGCTTGACTCCGGTGAAGACAAGAAACGCGCCGAAGATGTAGATGACCCAGTGGAACTCAGCGATCAGAGCGGCACCCGCGAGAATAAATATGCCGCGCAAGATGATCGCGCCCAAAATGCCAAAAAAGAGGACGCGGTGTTGCAGCTCTTTGGGAACGTGGAAATATTTGAAGAGAACGAGGAAGACAAAGACGTTGTCGACGCTCAACGCTTCTTCAATCAGATATCCGGTGGTGAATTCGAGCGCTTTGGCGGCGCCAAACTCGAAGTACACGAAGACATTAAAGACGGCCGCCAGGCTGACCCAGAAGATCACCCACTTCGTCGCCTCACCCGTCTTGACCTCGTGCGGCTTCCGATGAAAAACGAACAGATCGAGAAGCAGCAGAGTCAGGATGACGGAGAGGAATCCGATCCAGAAGAGGGGACTAACAGTTGTCATCGGTCGTTGGTCACTCGCACATCAACAGACATTCGTTTATTACAAGCCACCAAAACGGGCAGCCACAATCTGCGGAGAATACGGAGTTTGTGGGGTTTGCGCCAGAGTATACGCGAGGTTTATGCAATGATCAGAATGGCAGTCGTCTTCACAGACACTGTCCGTTGACATGAGGGTGCCACGGGCTTTGGGGGGCCAGTTGAAAAAGTCGTGTGCTGACTCCAAACCAGATGATGTCACTGAATGAGACAATCATAACCTCGCGTCGGTGCGGCTCTTAGCCGCACCGGCCCG
>WJJR01000449.1 GCA_014729565.1 Candidatus Zixiibacteriota bacterium
ACGCTGACGTGGACGGCTGCGCCCGGTTTGACGTACCACGTGTATCGTCGCGACGCCCCGAACAATGGGCTCTATCGCCGGATCGATGATCCCACCGGCAACATTGCCAATCCCGGTGTCGCGGGCCCATCATTTACCGATACCACGTCGGATGGGACGAGCGAGTATGTCTACTTGTTGATCGCCGAGGATGAATCAGGGAACTATTCCGCTCACTCCGCGCCGCTCACAGTCGACGCCTCCGGAACGGTGTGCGAATGCGCGGCTCAGGGTGATATCGATGGTGATGGACAGTACACGTCGGTGGACATGAATGAGATGATCAGCATCATCTTTTTCAACGTTCCTGATGTTCAGGATAGCGCTTGTCCCACATCGCGCAGTGATCTCGATTGCGACGGGATCGCCGACTCCGTGGATCTGAATCTCATCATTGCATTGCTGTTTTTCAACGGGTCTCCTCCGTGCAACCCCTGTACAACGATGTAGAGTCTTCGCTCATTCGTCAACGTAGTCGGCCAGTTCCGCAAGCGATGTCACGGTTACATCCGGCGTAACTGAACTCGCCACCGAGCGTGTGGCGCCGGATCCGGATTTCCCCGAACGCCGATCAACCCAGACAGTCTTCATGCCCAACTCTTTGGCCGGAGCATGATCGTGGTAGAGGCTCTGTGCCACATGCACGAGCCTGTCGCGTTCGATTCCGAGTTCACCGGATACCTCGAAGAGGCGCTCGAACATTCGGTGATCGGGCTTGTACGCGCCGACATCCTCCGCGGTGACCACCGCCGCGAAGTCGGCCTGCAGTTGCCGTTGAGATCCGGCAAACGACTGATGGTCAACATTTGATAGGATGATTAAGCGGAACCGTTGCTGGAGTCGTGCGAGCGCTTCGACGGAATCCGGGAAGGACGGCCACTCTCCGACCGAACGAGCAAACGTGTCGGCATCCAGTTCGTCCGGAGGGAGGTTCAGACGGTCGGCCATCAGGGCATGGGTCATTCTCAGGATCTCGCGGTACGGCGCTGTGGGATAGTTCTCCTGGGCGACCGGCTCACATGCTGCAAATGTCTCCAGCAGTTGATCATCGCTCAGATCTGCGCGGTGACGTTCAACCCATGGCCGCAGGGTCAAAGCGATTCCTGCTTCCCAATCAATGAGAGTACCATAGCAATCGAAGCTAAGGGCCTGTATCGAATCGAAATCCAACATTTGGAGCCTTCCTCACGATTTCAATCTGCTTGTACATTGTTCAATCCTGCTCATGTAATTAAGGGTTATGTAGTCCTGTTTGATCGTCCGTATATATTCACTCAAATCTACTGGAAAAATTGGGATATTAAACACAATTAACTTGACGCTTGAAGACGGACAGATTAGACTTGCCCATGTAACCATTTTTGGGAAGACTGGCTCAAGCGTAGTGCAGAACCACAGACTTCTGAGCGTGAGCCATACCATAGACCTATAGGCGCGAACTTGTCGTAGTGACGTTTACGCAGTTCGATTGCGCAAGATCTACGGCAAAGCAAGGATGGCGAGAGCCTTGTTTTTGGCCTTCCAAGTCGCTCACCCGATCTGGGATCGGGTGGGCGATGACCAACCACCACGCGTAGCGAGCGTCGTCGCAACACCTCCTACGTCACCATCAAGGTTCTGGTCCATCCGGCTTGCCCGGGCGGCCGCCCCTGCCTGGTCTCTCGCAGGGGCTGCCGTCTGCTTATTCCGAATTGGGCATCGGTCATCCGTTACTAGTGTCCGGCGTCGTCGTGCGCCCTGTCTCACGTAGTCGTCTCGTGTACCAGAGTCTTAGCATGTAAGTCGAATTACCAGTCAGTTTAGCCGATTGTCAGATCGCAATCTGCGCACATTTAACACCAGCACGTCGGCTAAGTGTGCGACAACCAGAAACCAGATGAGGAGGTGACGAACATTAGTCGTTTGGACGAGTGTCGATCACATCGTGTCCGCTGGGGTACGGCTCGTCTCTTACAAGGACGTTTACTATCAACTGCATGCCATCACATTGCGTCATAGGACGCACGAGGAGGACAGTTCATGAGAAGCATGCGACATGTGTTATTGTATGCGGGCTGTGCGATCTGTTGTACCGGCATCTTTGCTCTCACCGCGGTCGCCGGGCCCGCCCTGCCGTGGTCGGGAGACCAGCAGCTTCAATCACAGTCATTCCGAGCGGGAGTGGCGCCGGATGCGACAGCCACGCCGCAACTGACAGCGGGTGTGGGCGATCCGGTCGATTTCGACGCGGCCCTGATTGCCGGCGCCGACTACCTGCAGGCGATGCAGGCCGACATCACCGATGACAACGCCGGCAACGGCACCGATGGTGTCGATGAAACACCGGATGATCCGGATGATGGCGGCTGGGATTGGGCCGTGGCATCGCCACCAAATCCCTTCCATCACACCACTACCGCCAGTCCGAAGAACATCTACGGCGCAACGGCGATGGGCCTCTACTATGGCTATCTCGAAACCAGCGACGCCGACTACTTTACGGCGCTGACCGATGCCGCCAATACCATTAGAGATGATTCCGGGATCCGTAGCGGTGCCGATCTCGTGTTTCTGATGCTGTATAATGACTTGTCCGGAGTCTCCGGCTCGTCCTATGCCGATACGGCACGCGCGAAATACGATGGCCGAGTCGCGACCTATGGCAGTGCGTTGGGCTTGGCCCAGTATATCCGCGACGCGCGTGCCGGGCAGGGCTATGAAAATGGAATCATCGCCTGGGACATCGGCATTTGGGGGAGAGCCGCGGCCATGCTCCACGCGCGCTATCCCGGCAACGGGTACGACACCGATAGTGACGATATCGCCAGTGTGCTCTGGGAGGATTCATTCAATGACAACCCCGGGTATTTCGATGTCGTCGATGACGCCGGATACGATGCAACCGGTGCCAACAAGAACTACTGGTGGTACAATCTCGGCATTACCGGCCTGATCACCGCCTTTGATGCGTCCGGCAGCTACACGTTCGAGATTGCCGGCCTCGTGCAGCGCTTGTATGATAGCCAGCAATCCGGCGGAGCGATTACCGACTCGTACGGTGGCAACGCCGGCGACGAAAGCTGGCAAACGACCGCCTATGCGATGATGACACTGGGATTATTGGATCAGGCCACGCACCAGGCCGTGATCAACCGCATGGGATATTGGACGGGCGCCACGCAAGACGCCACCAGTGGCGGCTGGGTCTACAGCTCCAATAATCACTATCCCGAGATTGGCGGCGAGAACACGGCCGGCCTCTACTTCACCGACAACACGCTCACCGATGTGTTGGTCGACGACGACTTCACCGGCCAGGCCGATGTCGACGTCTACAACACGGCGAACAGCACCAACTACGTGTGGGGCTACGATGCGTTCGCGACGATTCAGGAAGGCATCGATGCTGTCAACGGCAGCACGGTCAACGTGGAGCCGGGTACCTATTACGAGACGCTGAATATCACAATTGACGACCTGCATCTGTTGGGCGCCGATCGCAGCACGGTCATTATCGATCCGACCGGTCTCGCAACGAACAACGCCGGCATTTACGTGACCGACGATGCCAATAACGTGACACTGGAAGGATTTACCCTGCAGGCCAGCACCGCCAACAGCCTGCCACGCTATGGCATCAAAATTGGCGCCGACACGGGCTCCACGATCACCGACGTGACGGTCCACGATATCTACCGGACCGGCATTGACATGCTTGGCTCGTACGACGTGACCATCGACAACGTGGAGTCGCGTGATAACGGCGGCAATGGCATGCAGAGCAACGATGCCCGCGGAATCACCTACAACGACGTGACGACATCAAACAATGCCTGGGGTGGCATTGGGGTCTTCACGTGGGGACGGTATACCCCACTGGGCACCTATGGCATCGTATTCACCGGGACCAACAGCTTCGGGGAGCCGGCGGCGCTCTACCTCGAAGAGGGCAATTACAGCGATCCGGGGAATCCGGAGCCGATCACGTATAGCACCAACATCGGTGACGGTGCGGATGTCACGATTCAGACCTCCGACTTCTCCCATGCCGTTCACGGGAATTCAGACAACAGCAACGATTACGTCCTGTTCTTCCCGTCGCTGACCGACGCTCTGACGGCCGCGCGCGTTGCGTACCCCGGCCTCGGCCATCTGACCGATGCTCGATATGTCGAAGAACTCGGGGGAACCAACTGGTACGTGCCGCATACCACCGGCAGCATCATGGCGGCACTGGCGGCGGCTGATCCGGGCGACACGATCTATGTCGATCCCGGCACATTCGCCGAAGGGCCGCAGGTTCACGTCGACAAGGATATCACCATCATTGGTGACGGTCACACGTCAACCAAGATCGTTCCGACCGCCAATACGACCACGTCGGGTGACGGTCGCGGCTGGTTCCTCGTCGATGAACCCGTGACATTCAATTTGAGTGAAGTCGAGTTGGATGGTTCCGGATTCCTGATCTATCAGGGTATCCGCATGAAAGGCGCCGGAACATTCGATTATGTCGACTTCCACACCATCACCTATCAGGCAAGTGGTTCGCCGTACAGTGGCGTGGGGATCGCCGCCTTCGGTTCCGATGGCACCGACAATGTGACCATCACCAATTGCGACTTCGCCGGAATGGGACGAATTGGTGCTTTGCTTTTCGGGGCCGGACTCGACAATTCCGAATTCAGCAACAACACCTACACCGGTAAAGGGGACGGCGATTGGCTCGACTACGCCGCGGACATCAGTGCCGGCGCGGTCGTGACCGTGCACAATAACGTGATTACCGGTTGCACCGGTGTGGCATCATCGGATGGCTCTACGTCGGCCGGTTTACTCGTGTCCACGTACTTCGGTGCGGGCACCACGGCGTTGCTCGAAGGCAATCAGATCTCAGGTTGCACGTCGGGCCTCGCGATTGGCTTCGATGCATCCGATGCGTCGACCGTGATCGCCACCAACGGCAACGAGTTCGTCGGTAACGAGTATGGTGTAGTCACCAGCTCGGCGCCGGGAATCAGCATGACCTTCTATGGCAATGTCTTCAGCAATACCACAGAGAATGCCGAGGACAACACGGCCGGTGGCACCTGGGACGACGGTTCCGGTATCGGTAACTGCTGGACCGATTTCGAGCTGAACAGCGGTTATCCGACGAACTATGTCGTGGGCGGCACGGCCGGTGCGGTCGACAACTATCCGACAGTCGATTGCGGTCTCGATGTCACGCCCGACGACATCCTCTACCTCTGTTCCGGGACCTTTACGTTCGACGTGAATCTGGGCAGCGGCATCCAGGATATGGAAGCGGCCAATATCACGTTGAAGTACCCGGCGGATGTTGAATACGTCGGTGCGACCGCCGGCAATGCGAACTTCACGCTGTTCGTCAATGAGTTCGACAATGCCGTCGGCTATGACAGCATCGAAGTTTCACTGGGTGTTCTGACCGGTGATCAGGATGGCCCAGAGTTGCTGTTCACGATCGAGATGGTCAGCACGGCGGACGTTTGCCCGTCCGACGCCATCGAAATGACCGTCGCCGATCTGCGCGATGCCAGCAATGTGCCGTTCTCGATTCCGGTGCCGGTGGCCGCGCCGATCACACTGACGGTTGATTGTGATGATCCGGTGCTCACCGTGAACACCGCCGATGGCGGTCACTACAACGTCGAGCCCGTCATCAATCTCGATGCGAGCGACAATTGCGATCTCGATGCGATTTACTATCAGATCGACGGTTGCACGCCGGGTGGCTGGGTCGCACTGGCGACCAGTCTGTCGGGGACGACATATGGTCCTACCAACTGGATGTTGCCGACCGCCGACTGGACGGGGCTGACCGAAGCGGTTCATTGCATTCGGTTCAAGGTGATCGACGACAACACACGCGGAAATGCCGACTCGTGCAGCTTCACCTGGTGCTTCACCAAGGATATCACCGCCCCACCGGCGCCGACCGATCTGACGGCGGAACCGGGCCATAACAAAGTCAACCTGGCCTGGAGCAACGCGACCAGTGATTTCGATCACACGGCCGTGATGCGCACGGACTGGTCGGGCACGGGTAGCGGCTATCCCGAATATGATGACGCGGCCGCCGAAGGCCCGTATCCGAGCGATACGACGTTCGATGATCTCGTCTACTCGGGTACCGCGGAAACACTGACCGATACCGATGACATCTCCAATTCCACCCGTGACGTCTACCACTATGCGGCGTTCACGGTGGATGCCGCCAGTAACGTGTCGGCGCCGTCGAACACCGCACGCGCCACATCGTACTGGCTCGGTGACGTTGCCGGAGGCGGTGGACTCGGCGACTACGATGGTAGCGTCTACTTCGAGGATCTCGCGATTCTCTCGACGACATACAACAAGTCGGATGGCGACGCCGGTTATCAGGCCGAATTCGATATCGGTCCGACCGTGACCTTCAGTCCGAAGGGAATTCCGACAACCGATGATGTCGTCGAATTCGAGGATCTCTCGATCTTCTCGATCAACTTCGACGCCGTCAGCCCGACGTACAAGCGTGCACCGCTGGTCGCGGGCGATGGATTCGGCGATCTGATGATGGCCGGCACCGGTGTGGCCATGCACATGAACCAGACGCCGTCGAAAATCGGTGAACGTTTCACGGTGTCAGTCGTACTGAGCAACAGCGATGACAACGTAAAGAGCATCCATCTGCGGGTGCCGTATGATCAGTCTCGCCTGGACTTCGTCAGTGCCGAGCGAGCGTCCGCCATGTCCGACGTCGAACTGCCGATCTTCTTCCATGCCGAAGAGATGTCTGATGGTATCGACATCAGCCTCTCGGTTTTGGGCGAAGGTGCCACGTTTGCCGGATCCGGTGACATCGCTCAATTGACGTTCCAAGCCCGGCAACTCGATCCGATCACGCTGGACTTCGGTCTGGTTGATTTGCGCGATGACACCAACGACAAGCTCCATGCCACCAGCCAGGGCACTGCCGTTGCGGCGGGATCCGTGCCGCGGACGTACACTCTCGGCCAGAATTACCCGAACCCGTTCAATGCCGGCACACAGATCCGGTACACGATTCCGGAGGCCTCTGACGTTGAGATCACCATCTACAACGTCAACGGGCAGCGTGTCCGCACGCTGGTTTCGGGACATCAGGAGCCGGGCGTGCACATGGTTGAGTGGGATGGCATGACCGACAATGGGCGTCCGGCGCCCAGCGGTGTCTATTTCACACGCATGAGTGCGGGGACATACACCACGGCGAAGAAGATGATTCTGCTGAAGTAATTCGGACTGAGCAGCAGTCTGGTGCAAACCACGCGGGCG
>WJJR01000450.1 GCA_014729565.1 Candidatus Zixiibacteriota bacterium
GACAGTCGTGTCCATGTCGTGAGTGCATGCGTCGGCACAGCGCTCAAGAGCAAAACAAAACTGGCAATGGCCGTGATGAAACAACTACGGAGTCGGCGGACCGACAAAATCGGGGAGCGACGCGGCGTCGTAACGCCGTTGCATGCGACGGTACTCCCGGAGAACACGCTGGAGATATTGTTGCGGGAGTTTGTGGCCATTGGTCATCATACCGCGGACTGAGGTCTCGCCCTGATTGTACGCAATGATGGCCTTCTCAACACTCTGAAAACGCAACACGAGATAGAAAAGATACTCGGTGCCTAACTGGACGTTGAAGACGGGCTCGTAGAGGGCATCGGCATCGGTCCATTCCCAGCCCAGGTTCCGCACCACCGCACGGGCGGTTGACGGTTTGAGTTGCATCAGGCCGCGCGCGCCCTTGTGGGAATGCGCCTTGGGACCAAACGACGACTCGACCTGGATCATTGCCAGAATGATCATCGGATCGAAACCGTACTTGCGGCTGCAATCATACACGTGATTGGCCACCTGCACCGTCTCATTCGGCGTGAGATGGGTCTGGTAATCTTCGATGATCTCGAGCACCTGCAACCGTTCTTCCAGCCGCTCGATGACCTGCTCCTGCCGGTGAATGGTCGCTTGCTGTGTGGCATTCTCACGAATGAGCATAGCGAAACCGACAGTTTGCGCTGCCCAGACCAACGCGATGATCAATGCGATCGGACGCCCGATCACAACTGCAGATCGTCTCTGGGATGGATGGTTCGAGCCGTTGGTCATGCTGACTACTCCACCGATGTTTCGACGGGCTGCGCGTTAGCGACCGCGAAAGATCGATTGCGCCGTCCGTGAAAGTCAACTCCCTCGGCGCCCTCGAGTATCACTTCGTAGAGGCCGGGAGACGGAAGTGGTTCGGCAACAGTAACTTGACCATCTATCTCAGGAGCGTCAAAAACCGTCCGCCCCTGCCATACACCATCGTTTTCCTGCTCCATCAGACACGGAACTGCCGAACCGAGACGGTCGACCGATTGTTCCGACGACCAGTACTCAAAGGCTTCAACGAGACGAGACAGCCGTTCGCGTGTCAGGTCTTCCGGGACTTTACCCTCCATCCGTGCGGCTGGTGTGCTGTCTTCCTCGGAATAGGGAAATGCACCCATGCGCTCAAACGCGTTGGCCTCGGCGAATTCGAGCATCTCGTCGAAATCGGCGCCGGTTTCACCGGGATGCCCGATGATGAAGGTCGTACGCAGTGCCATGCCCGGACGCGCCGCACGCAGACGGTCGATCTTGGCCTGTGTCTCGGCTTTGGTGATATGCCGGTTCATGATCGCCAGCATGCGATCACTGATGTGTTGAAGCGGCATGTCCAGGTACGGTATCATCTTATCGCACTCCCGAAACGCCTCGATCTGGCGGTCACTCAGAAATGCCGGATGGGCATACATGAGACGAATCCAGAAGTTGGCGGGGATATCATTCAGAGCATACAAAAGATCTGCCAGATCGCCGTCGCCCGGCTTATCCAGCCCCCATGAGGTCGTATCTTGCGCTACGAGAATGACTTCCTTCGTTCCCGCACGCACCAGCGAGGCCACTTCGGAGACGATCGCCTGTTTCGGACGCGACCGGAGCCGTCCACGGATCAACGGAATCGCACAAAATCGGCAAGCGTTGTCACATCCGTCAGAAATCTTGATATACGAAGATAGGGGGGCCGGTTTGTCTGAGGGCCAGACATGTGAGATGCTATCGTCGCGGTAATCGAGCCCCGGCTTTTCGATCCAGCAGGCAGGTGCGCCAGTTTTGGCGGCGTTTAGGGCTTGCAGGATCAGATCGGGACGGTCGAAGCCAATGACAGCATCGATGCCGACGATTTCGCCGGCCAGTGCCTGTCCGTAACGCTGTGCCAGACATCCGGTTACGATCACCCGCCGGCCATCGTCCATATCCTCTTTGCGTTCAACACTTTCCCAGATCGCTTCGAGCGATTCGACCTTGGTCGGTTCGATGAAACCGCAGGTGTTAATGATCTCGACATCTGCCGAATCGGGATCGTTGACAACCTCCCAACCCGCCTGCTCGAGATGGCGCTGCATGACGCTGCTGTCGACCTCGTTCTTCGGGCAGCCGAGTGTGCGCAGGAAGATGCGTCGTTTGGGAGTGTTCTGATCCATGGCAAATGAGAGAGCCGGCCGGATACGACCGTCGGGTGAATATTGCTGTAATAACGCAGTTAGTCGCCGTTTCGATTGGACTTTTTGAGGGGTAGTACGATGACTTCGGCGTCCTCCGGGGGCGCGAAGGTAAACCGTTGTCTGTCTTTGGCTTGATCGAACTGATAATCGGAAAATCGGACTCTGGAAGTCTCTTCGTTGTAGTCGACATACTCGGCCAAACGGGGAATCAGGCCGGACTTGTCTATCCATAACGTAACACGTTGAATCGCAGCCGTTTCCGTCTTGGCGGCCAAACGCACTTTCCAGCAGTCAAAATCTCCAATCGGGTCGGTTGAGCAACCGACCAGGAGGAAGTCATCCTGAAGCGATCCGAAAAACCCCGCCGGCCCGAATTCGGCCTTACTGAGGTCGCCGGTGCGGATTGTCACCTGATCGGTGGCTTCACTGTAAGTCCACAGCGTATCCTCGCCGCGGACATAAACCTGCCCCTTTGTCTCCACCCGATACCGGTGGGGCGGCGATATCCACAGTGTCCCATCTTCCGGCTCCCGCTCACCGAAGAGCACTGAGTGAATCTCGCGATGATAGTTGACGTGGATGATGTCGTAGCTGTCGACATTTTCACGCAAAAGAGTCAGCACGGAGTCGGGCGAGCACTCTGCCTGCGCCGAAACAGGAACGATGACCGCAGCGATCGCAATGATGAGGAGTTGGCGCAGTCGAATGGTCATGAAGAATTGTACCGCTGTTCAGGCATCTCGATCAACGGGCAGTGAAGATACCCTCACCGGGACAGGCAGAGCAAGGTTGATTGTACGGACCGCCGAGCCCTTTTAAGGTGAGCGGAGCCGAACCCTTTAAGGTGAGCGGAGCCCCAGTTCAATGCGCGCATCGGTCTCACGCTGTAGGGCGGGTGCGCTGTCCGCTTCAAATCCCATGCACCCATCCCTTGCACGAAGACATCAACTTCCACCCAGTGGTCGCCGTCCGCGCACCCGCCGGCCCGGCACACTCCGCGAAAGCTATTTGCGCAAGCCACCGTAAGTTACGCTGGGCCCTGATGGCATGGTTCGATCCGCCGCGGCGGACTCACCACAAGCAAAGCCACCATCAGGGCCACATCCATGTCATGCTGCCACGCTTAAAGACACTGGAGCCCCTAAGTTCACAGGGATGACATAGAGAATGTGAAAGGATTGGAATCGCAACATCCGTGTCTTACGACGACGCGTTCGCAAACTTCTCTTCAAACTGCTCACGCGACCACAACACCTCGCGCGCTTTACTGCCGTCGTAGGGGCCAACCACACCGGCTTCTTCGAGCTTATCGATCAACCGCGCGGCGCGTTGATAGCCGATACCCAACCGTCGCTGCAGGAGTGACACCGATCCCTGCTTGTGGCGAATGACAACGTCGGCCGCCTGATGGAACAACACATCGCCGAAATCGCCTTCCGGGTCGACGGACGCGTTGGCATCCTCTGAGAAGTTCTGAATCGCCTCGGGCTCGACAACCTGCTCCTTGAGGAAATCCACGAGATTGGTCGACTCGTCGCTGCTGACAAAGGCGCCGTGTACCCGTTCCGGCTCCGGCCGTCCGGGCGATAGATACAGCATATCGCCGCGCCCCAGAAGTTTCTCCGCGCCGTTGGCATCGAGGATCGTGCGCGAATCGACTTTGGTGGCCACCTGAAAGGCGATGCGGCACGAGAAATTGGCTTTGATTAGACCGGTGATCACATCGACGGATGGCCGTTGGGTCGCCAGAATCAGATGGATGCCGACCGCACGCGCCATCTGCGCCAGGCGCGTGATCATCATCTCGATCCGTGTCGCCGATTGGCTGAGCATCAGATCGGCGAGTTCATCAACGATGATGATGATGTACGGCAGACGTTTGTCCTCGTCGACCTTGTTGTTGTAATCGGCGATATTGCGTACACCCGCTTCCGCCAGTGCCTTGTAGCGGTCATCCATTTCACGAACCGCATCATTCAGCAACCGCTCCGATGCGCGTGGATTGGTCACCACCGGACGTTCGAGGTGTGGGATACCCTTGTACATTGACAATTCGAGCATTTTCGGATCGATGAACAGCAGGCGCACATCGCGGGGGTTGTGGCGGAACAGGATCGACGTGATGATCACGTTGATGCAAACACTCTTCCCTGAACCGGTGGCACCGGCAATCAACAGATGCGGCATGCCGGCCAAGTCGGCAACAAACGGACTCCCGTCAATTGTGCGGCCGAGCGCCAACGGTAACCGTTGAGGGCTGTCGACAAAGGCCGGATCGCTCAACAGCGCACTGAGCGAGACCATCTCCGGATCGGGATTGGGAATCTCGATGCCGACCGCTGCTTTGCCCGGGATCGGGGCGACGACCCGTACCCGTGACGCCGACAGCGCCAGCGCCAAATCATCGGCCAGATTGATGACTTGATTGACTTTCACCCCCGGCGCGGGACGGAACTCATAGCGGGTAATAACAGGACCTGGGTAACACTGAATGTCGCCGTCAATACCGATATCGAAGGTCCGCAAGGCCTCACGCAGGACATCACTTCCGGCATTGCTATCGGCTTTGCGTCGCGACGGCGCTACCGGCGGCGCGAGCAAATCGAGCGTCGGGTAATCGTAGTCACCGTCGCTCCTGTTCGGTTGCCGGACAACGCGGCGCGGTTTGGGTGCAGGCGGTGTCTCGTCGGCCGGTTCCTCGTCCTCAACGTCGGGCTGATGCGCCGAACGCAACACCATCTTGACTTGCGGTCCGTTAGGTTCGGCCGCAACACGCTCCCAATCATCGTCAGCGCCACTCTCCGGCTGATCATCGACGAGCTCGGCCTGTGCGGTCGTGAATCGCGCACGGAGCCTCTGCCACCACTCGGTGAATTGCCGGCGAATCGCTGAAAGTGCCGACGGACGCGATGCTTTCTGTCTGTTCATCTTTCGTTTCGGCAGTTGGAATTTGGGGAGATGCAGGCCCAGTCGATCCCAGGGCACCGCCCAGTACACGCCGACGGCCAGGCATCCGCCCAGCAGGAGGCTGCCGCCGAATACGCCGAATAACTGGTAGACAATATCGGCACCGGCCCGTCCAAACTGCCCGGAGACAGTGTCAATACCTGCTCCCCACAGTTCTTTATCCCGTGCCGCAGGTAAGGCGAGGATCACCCCCAGAATGAATGTACCCGCCCAGAGACCGGCGGGAATCCACACCGGTTTGCGCCAGCCTTTGAGCAAAAAGCGGCGTAAGCCGTAGCCGGCGAGTGTCAGGGCAAGCAGCCACGACGACCAGCCGAGGGTTTCATAGAGCGTGTACGACACCACCGCGCCGACGCGCCCTGCCAGATTGCGCGGGTAGTAGGTCTCCAGCCAGATCTCATCGCCGTCGGCCTGCAGCCACATATCGTCGCCGGGGACATGCGTCTGCAACGACAGCAGCACGAACAGCGACAACAACAGCAGCAAAAAGCCGAGCAGCTCGCTCTTACGCCTGTGGGAAATACCGGAAAACCACTTCACAGAAGCGGCCCCTTCCCTCTCCGAATGAAAATACCGTTCGGTCCCCCCTAGGACCAATCGGCAAACAATGGCGCAGAGACAGGGCTGTCAACCGGGAAATGGGGGCGTTGGCAGTAGAAGGGCGACCGCGATCACCGGTGCGTGTTGAAGGATCCATAGGTGCCTCGCGTAGGTCCGGCTCTTAGCCGGACCGGTGCGGCTAAGAGCCGCACCTACGCGGGGCTCTGAGTGTCCTTTTCAGTCACATCCTCTGGTCTGGAGTCAACACAATGCTTTTTCAACGGGCCCCACCGATCACGGCCACGCATTTTAGAACAGTGCTCCGCGCAGGCCACTCTCCGAGCGGGTGATGCGGATGTCGGGAATGTCCTTCACACCGATCATGAAGTAGTACCCCTGGCCTGAGCCGCCGGGACGCCACGTAAACCGGGCGTGCCAGCAATGCAAGTCACGTGAAAATGTGAATGTCTGATCGGTGATCTTCTTGGCCACCCAGTCGTAGCGGTTTTGCATCGATATCTCCCAATTTTCCGACGGTTCGATATCGACGCGGGCACTGATCCAGTGGGTTTTGGAAATCCCGAAGAACTGGCTGTAGCGTTGATCGTATCGATACGACAGCGAGACATTGAACGGGATCTCGCCGGAGGTATAGAGGGAATCATCCAGATTCTCATCGAATCCCGTCACGGCGGAGAAGGCCGAAC
>WJJR01000451.1 GCA_014729565.1 Candidatus Zixiibacteriota bacterium
CCCTCGCTGAACGGCACTTCGCAACCCGAACAGACCGAGCGCTTGATGCGTCCGACCGCTTTCGCGGCTTTGTGCGGCGGGACAAACTGACGCGCGTAATCGTACACCTGCTGCATGAAATCATCGCGCTCGAAGACATGCGAGACAATACCCCACTCTTCGGCTTCTTCGAACGTGTAGGTCGAGCCGGTGCACATGAGTTCGATTGCACGGGCCTTGCCGACTAAGCGCCCCAAACGCTGCGTGCCGCCGGTTCCGGGGAGCACGCCGAGGGTCACCTCAGGCAATCCGACTTTGCCGGCATCGCGCCGTCCGATACGAATGTCGGCCGCCAATGCGATTTCCAGCCCGCCGCCGACCGTGTGGCCATTGAGCGCCGCGATGACGAGTTTCGGGGTCTGCTCGAAGCGGTTGAGCGTCTCGTTGGCGTGCAAACAGAAATAGTATTTGAACTGTGGGGTAACCGACGAGAGCATTTTGATGTTGGCGCCAGCCGAGAAGAACTTTTCCCCTTCACCGGTGAGAACAATCACGTGGACATTCTCATCGAAGCGCGCGCTGAGAATGGCCTCGTCCAGTTCGCGCATCATCTCATAGGTATAGGTGTTGGCGGGCGGATCGCACATGGTGATGGTGGCGATGCCCTCGTCCACCTCATATTTGATCAGCTTGTTTTCCATTGGTCCTCCTTGAACGTATTGAGACATTGAACATGATTGTCATTTTACAACCCATCAAAATATTCGTCGGAGTCGTTGTGAGTCAACGACAAAAGAGGTCTGGTTTTATGCGGGTGGGTGGTTCTCGCGGTTGCTCGGAACGAGGAACCGCGAGGTTCACCCACCAGATACAGCGACCCTCCATGGTGGGTGGACCTCGTTGCCGCTCTGACGAGCGTCAACGAGAACCACCCACCCTACATCTCTGGGGCTCGCTCTCCCACGCCTATGATATGATCACGTTTTGATTGACCGTGTCGGCGGCCATGAGGATGAGAAGATACCAGCCGAGGCAGGCCAGCAACGGGGTGCGGGTGCTTTCGCTGGCGGCCTCTTCGAGGATTATCGTTCCCTTCGCCTGACCGATCATTTGGGGGTTGCGGAAACGGATTAAAGGAGTCTTGTCGTCGGTGACGAATTCCCAGGCGCCGGTCCAGAAACTGGTGCTCAACCAGCGATAGATGGCGCCCTCGGTGAATCGCAACGTGCCCGCGCCGGAGAGGTTAATCTCCATCGCGGCGAGATCGTCGCTGTTGCCGGGAATGCGAATATTGACGTGGGGACGCAGGAACCCGCCGCGTTTGAATGTCCACTCACCGTCGGCCGTGGTGGCGTGCGCCAGCGATCCGGTCGGTTTTTCCCACACCAGTGTCGCCAACAACTCGTCGCCGGCTCTCAACTCATACTCCATGCGAAAGTGCTTCGGTTGGTCCCACACCAGTTCGTTGGATTCGATGTCGGCGAATCGTTTCATGACATGTGAAACATTACAGACTGAAGAGCGCCCCTACAATCAGTTTTAGATCGGGAATGTCACCGATGCCGAACCGGGATTCGATGTAGTACGACGATTCCGCGCGAATCGGCACCCGCATTCCGGCGCCAAGACTGATACCGATCTCGGTGTCGCTGTCCCCGTTATCGGGACTGAAGTACGAGACCGTTGGTCCGCCCAACGCGTAGAAACTCACATTCGTGTTGGGCAGATTCGGCAGATTGACCTGAAAGTCGCCGTTAATCGACACTACAGTCTGATCATTTCCGAGACCGAATTCAATTCCGGGGACGAAACCGACGCCCTTGGTGAGTAGGCCGGCTTTCCCCTGTGCGCCAAGCACTACCTGATCGGGTTCGAAACTGACACCGGCACGCGGCCCGGCCATCAGCGCCGACGCCGGTGACGCGCCAACGGCCACAAGGCCAATCACAACAAAGAAACACACAGTGGTTTTAGCGATGCGATGATGTCGTATCACGTGAGCCTCCTTTGCCCCTTCTACGAGACACCTGCACCATTCGCATCACATATCCACCAGTAAACCCAATAAGCCCCACAAGCAACAGCAGGGGAACCTGGGAGATTTGCAAACGCCAGAACAGAAATCGTAAGGTGACAACTTGCGTATTTTGTGCCACAACGATGAGAAAGACAACCAGTAGGCCCAGAAGGATGTACGCTTTGGCATCCTGCATGATCGAGACTCCGTCTGACCGGAATTTACGCGATGGAGTTAAGATCGTCGAGCAGCATCTTCTTGTTGTCGTCCTCCTCGATGCCTTCGGCCGCTTCCCTCGCCAGTGCGAGATAATGATCGCGTTCGGTTTTGTTGCGGGCGACCGACGCCGACCGTGCGAGCGTTTCGTAGGCGTAGGCCCGATCAAACGCACCCAGATCGTTGTCCTCGACCAGGCTGAGACACCGGAGGCCGTGATATTTCGACGGTTCCGGTGAATTCAACTCGGCGTAGACACGCGAGACCTGCCACTCCCCGCGCGCGCGGTGGACCGCTTCGCCGATGATGCCCCAATGGTAGCGCGACGCGTGCGCCGCATGCACCATTTCATCGTCCTCTTCAATCGTACGGTCCTCGTTTTCGAGGAGCGTCCATACGTGATTGAAGCAGTCCTTGGCGAACTTTTCGTGGCTTTCGTATTCAGTCAGTTTCTGTTCCTCGGACATTTGCACCTCTGGTTCCATCACTTCACTCCATGCGCGTACCGGCGCGCGCTCATCATCGGCTTACTTGCCGAGTAAGGTATTCACTTCGTCAACGGCTTTAAGCTCATCCATGTAGATGTGCATAAGCGTATGCGTAAAAACCGGGTGTTCCTTCACGAGCGGCATGATTTCCTTGTACGTCTTCGCGGCCGTCGTTTCGGTCTTCAACGCTTCTTCGAGCATGACTTTCCAGTCTTCGGTATGCACGATGGCGGTGCTGTCACGGTCGGTGACCGCGGTTCCATCGAGCTGGGCGATGATGTCGCGGACTTGCTTGGCATGGCCGATCGATTCGGTGGCTTCTTCCTCAAAGTGCTCACCCAGCGGAACACTCTCCAGGCCCTTCACGTAGGCGGCGTAATGGGCATACATCGCGTGAGCGCGCAGTTCCCAACCCAGCGCCTTGTTCAGCATGTCGAGCAGCTTGTCCTTCTCTTTGATTTCGATGATCATGATTCGTTGGTCTCCTACAACTCAGGTGTTGTTGATGTTATCACTCTATTTCTGTCGCAGGAATTCGATCAGCAATCGCGCACCGAATCCGCTGGCGCCTTTCGGCGTGTACGGATTGCCCGACTTGAGCAGATCGATGCCTGCGATATCAATGTGCATCCACGGATAGTCGCCGACGAAGCGTTGCAGAATGCGTGCGGCAATCGACGCGCCACCGTACCGTCCGCCGCCGTTGCGCATGTCGGCCACCGGTGATTTGAATTTCTCGTCGTAATCGGGATGCAGCGGCATCCGCCAGACTTTTTCACCGCTGACATCCGATGCTTTCTCCAGGCGTTTGGCGGCCTTGTTATCGGTGGCAAAGTAGCCGCCGTAAACGTCTCCCAACGCGACTGCCATCGCCCCGGTCAGTGTCGCGCAGTCAATGATCAGCTTCGGTTCATAGCGCTGGACATAGTGCAACCCATCGGCAAGAATCATCCGTCCCTCGGCATCGGTCGACATGATTTCAACCGTCAGTCCCGACATGGTGCGGACAACGTCGCCGGGACGGTACGCGGTGCCGGACGGCATGTTTTCGACGAGGGGTGTGACCGCGACCAGATTGACCGGCAGTTTCAACTTCGCCGCCGCACAGATTGTCGAAATCATCACCGCGGAGCCCATCATGTCACCGCGCATTTCCCACATGTCGGCGGTGGGCTTGATGGAAATGCCGCCGCTGTCGAACGTGACGCCTTTGCCGACGAGGGCGACATCGACTGCCTTCGCACGTCCCTTGCGGCCGTTGTATTGCATGACCAAAAATTGCGGTTCGTTGTTGGATCCACCGCCCACGGCCAGGACTGCCCCCATCTTCATCTTCTTGAGGTCGCTCAATCCCAGCACCTGCAGCTTCACCCCCGCGTCGCGGCAAAATGTCCCGGCCTTCGTCGCATACGACTTCGGAAACAGATCATTCGCCGGAGCGTTGGTCAGATCGCGCACACGACAGGTGGCTTCGCCGAGAACTTTGCCGTTATCGACGGCATTCGTAACCCGGCGACGACGCTTGCCGTCGGGTTCCCACAGGGTGAAGGATTCGATTTGTGGTGTCAGACCCGATCTCTCGGAAATGCATTCGTCGTAGAGATAGTTGCCCATCATCGCGGCGGCGACGGCGTTCTCGGTAATCGCGGTGACGTCGTTACCGGGCACAACCGGTGCGACCAGTGATTTGAATGAGCGACCGCGCGCGGTCTGAACCGCGGTACCGTAGGCGCGGCGCAGTGCTTCCATGTCGAGACGGCGGCGCGGCCCAATCCCGACCAGTACGGCACGCGTCCCGTCGGTAGCCACGGCCATGGCGGTCGAATTCGCTCTGCCGACAAAGTCACCGGCGTCACAGCGGGCCTTGATGGCATCCTGAAGGGGTTCGGAGAGATCTTTGGTCCAGGCGGGAATCGCCGCCGGCTCGCCGTGCACAAAGACGGCAACGGGCGACTCGGCCGACAGATCGTCCAACGATGCTCCCGAGACATTGATTGTCAACTCCATGCGACCCTCCTCTATCCGATCACGGTCCAACACGCAACAGCCGGGCAATCAACCACACCCAGCGGGTGCAACCAAGTGCTTTTTCAGGATTCCGGGGTGATCGCGTAGATGCCGATCTGTCACCGTCTTATGCAACTGGCGGACGCGGGACTGGGCGCAATAAGGCAATCCAGCCTCCCAAGCCGTAAGTGACATGAAAAGCCGCCAAATGAAACGGTAAGAGCGGGATTGCCCACAGCGGCCCTCGTGGAACGGTTACCGCAATTGTGTGACCGAAAACGAGCGCCGCATAACACACAGTTAAACCAAGCAGCGTGTAGAGGGCGATGGTCTAGAAGAATGATGCAATGACCAGTGCCAATCCGACAAGAAGCGCCGCCATCGGCGCCACATGATACCATTGCGCCGACGGTTTACCCAGCTTCCAGCTCCAGACTGTCCAACTGGCGTTTCCCCAGGCCCGCTTCCAGAGGCCGGCGGGGGTCGCGGGAGCAAGATACTGGACGGTCGATTGAACCTGATAGAACCGAACACCACGTTCGCGCAGCCGCCGAATCAGGTCATTGTCCTGATTGCGCACCAGCCGCTCATCGAGACCGCCGATGTCGATCAACGTCTGTCGGTCGAACAGGGCGAAATTCACGGTCGACGCCCAACCCGAGCGGTTATCCCATCGCCAGGGAGCGAGACCGGTTCCGATCGGTGAACGCAGAACCATTGCATTGATGATACCGGCTGTCCCCTCTCCATCGACCAGCAACCGTCCGCCGACCGCAACATTGTCATGACGGATGAATTCACGCGCCAATGTCGATAAATAGTCGGGCGCCAGTGCGCAGTGGCCTGAGATCCACAAGACCGCCGGCGCAGCGGTCGACTGGAGAGCCAAATTGACGGCCGCCGGTGTCACACGGTGTGGATTGTGAAGGATTGTGATTGTGGCATCCGGGATCGGCACGGAATCAACCACGTCTCGCCATGCGTCGGTTGAGCCGCCGTCAACAATCATGACCTCAAGCAGTGATCGTGGATAGTCCTGCGCGGCGATCGATGCCAGGGTCCGCGAGAGCGTGCGTGCCTCGTTCAGGATCGGAATGATGATCGCAATGCGACGCTGATCGTCGCCAACGGGTGATCGCGATTCAGGATTGGCGGACATGCGGGCTTTGGCGACAGGTTCGGCGGGCGGTTGTGACTGACAATACCCCCGCCAGGAATCGAACCTGGATTACCAGCTCCGGAGGCTGGTGCGTTATCCGTTACACCACGGGGGCATGGCCGTGCCATCACGGCTCTGATCCTATCTTACGACGCATTGATGCCGGGCGGCAACCGTTTTTCGGCTCCTGCGCCCCGTCCGGGCCAAGTGGAAGTGCGAATTTGGGTTGCCGATTGGGCCCGCTCGGAGTAGTATTGAGCCGACGACGGGAGGCGCCATGATCATATTGCGGGCATTCCTGATACTGGTGGTGCTGGCCATCATCATCGGCTTTTCGGTATACAACGCCGGGCCGCGTGTGGATGTCGATTTAATTCGAGCACAGTACAATGTGCCACTGGTCGTGGTGGTCTACTGGTCGTTTCTGGCCGGCATGCTGGTGGCGTTTCTCCTCGCCATCTCCTACATCCTGAAAATGCAATCCGATCGCCGATCCGAGCGGCTTGCCAGGAAACGGCTGGAGATGGAGATTTCCGCACTGCGAAATCGGACGATTGAGAAACTGGACCAGTTGTGATGGTGCAGACGCACGCTGCGAAGTAGGACAGGACTCTGAGCATGGATTTGACAGGATACGGCTGGACGATCTTCTGGGTGGTCGCATTTGGCGTTGCCGGCGCCGCGATTGTCTGGACCCGCACGCAACGCCGCCGCGTCTCGCAGGCGCCGCGTATGTATACCGAAGCGCTGCGCGCGTTGGTCGATGGCGAAGATCAATTGGCATTCGAGCGTCTCAAGGCCGTGGTCTCCGAGGATTCGAGTAATCTCGATGCCTATTTGAAGCTGGGTGATCTGTTGCGCCGCCGGGGACGGTTAGATCGGGCGATTCAGGTGCATGAAGACCTGACGGTCCGTCTGGGGCTCACACGCAGCGGTACCATCGCCATCCACCGCTCACTGGCACAGGACCATCTCGCAGCGGAGCATTATGAAGCGGCTGAGCGATCGCTGCGACGGATTCTGGAACTCGACCGGGAGAACCGTTGGGCATCCAGTCAACTTGTGTATCTGCTCGAATTGACCGGACGGTTCGAGGAAGCGTTTGAAACCCACCGTGACATGCTTAAACGCACGGCCCAGTCTGACGGCCATCAACTGGCGATCTACCGCGTTCTTCAGGGACAGCAGATCGATGCCAATGGCAAGGGTCACGACGCGCGGTTGTTATATAAAGATGCGCTCAATCACGACAATCGTTGCCTTGCCGCGATGCTGTCGATCGGCGATTCGTACTGGCGCGAGGGACGTCAGGAAGATGCGGTGACCTGGTGGGGCAGATTCACCGATGCCGAACCGAAGGCCGCCCATCTGGTCTTTGAGCGTCTGCGCAAGGCCTTCTTCGAAATGGGTCACTTCGGCGAGATCGCGCGTGTCTACGAACAAACGCTCGACACCGATCCGGCGAACACACCGGCGTTGTTGGGCCTCGCTGAACTGGCGCTGAAAAAAGGCGAACACGATCACGCTTTAGCACACTTCCGGCGTGTACTCGACATCGATCCGGACAATGTGGGAGCGCGTGCGGGGATCGTTCGCGTCCTGGTGGAACAACAGAAGCTCCCCACTGCTGCTGAAGAAATCGAAGACCTTCTCAACACTCGTTCATTCCGCAGCGATGGTCTGGTCTGCCAGAAGTGTCACCATAAAGTGAATGAACCGACGTGGTATTGCCCCAATTGCCGGGCGGTGGATTCGTTTCGGTTGTATTGAATCGGGAAAACCTTAAAAACGATTAGAACGCTTTCGGGCGAGTATATCCGGCGTCACTTGGCCAAAGGGCCTGATGAAAAACGTGTGTCATTGCTGATGACGTGTTGTTGTACAAGGGGCGTATTGCATACGCCCGCTGCGCGTAATCCTTACGGAGAGAGGGCGTACTCAGTACGCTACAGATGGTGGGTTTCTCGATACCTGACATGATCACATCTTAGGTGTTTTCAACACGTTCTAAAGCCGGGTGATCGCAGACGCACCCCACCCCTCCGAAGAAACCGTTTAAGCAGTTTTAGGGTGCATGGTGGCAGGTCGGAGGTAATTCCCGACCCGATCGCGCAGCTCAAGGGCGTGTGGAACAAGTCGTGTGTTGACTCCCGACCACACGATGTAACGGAATGAGACAATCATAACCTCGCGTAGGTGCGGCTCTTAGCCGCACCGGTCCGGCTAAGAGCCGGACCAACGCAATGAACCAATGGGTTTTTCAACACGCTCTCGAGCCGGGTGATAGTAAACAAAGGCCCTGGTCACTGTGTGACCCGGGCCCGGAAGTGAACTGCAATCGCGCTGCGCTTACTTAATGATCACCAGCTTACCGGTCTGGCTCCCGTATTCCGATTCAACGCGCCAGATGTAAAGGCCGGACACCGCGGCCTGGGCGTTGCGTGTCACGAGATCCCACGCCGTTCGTGAAGAATAATCACTCAACGACGTCGTGCTGGCATCTTCGACGG
>WJJR01000452.1 GCA_014729565.1 Candidatus Zixiibacteriota bacterium
AGTACACGCCGCCGTGGTCGCGTATCGACGAGATAATCACTTGTAGTGGCGTACTGAGTACGCCTGGTCTCCGCGGCAGTTATGCCCACAGGGCGTATGCAATACGCCGCTACGAGTATGGTTCTCGTCGATGCATGGCATTGCCGCAAACCAGGGTTTTTCAACAGCCCCCAAGCGGTGGGGCACCGCAGCTTCTTCGGAATGTCACTTACCGCTGCAACCGCGCTTCCACAAAATCCTCAATTCCCTTCACGATGCCCTCCGCGGTGCGCTCGATGAACTCATCGTCCATCAGCATTTCTTCCTGTTCGGGGAGAATGATGAACGCGCATTCGACGAGGACCGACGGATAGTGAGTTGGGCGGATGACGGCGAAGTTGCCGTGGGTGAGACCGTAATCGTCGAGACCGGTGGCATCAAGGACACGACGGTGCATGTGACGCGCGAAATCGCGTGAGAACGTGTGGTAGTAATATGTGGATGTGCCATTCCGATAATACGGATTGACGCCATCGGGCACGGCGTTGTTGTGAACCGATACAAACAGATCGACGCTTTCGGCCACAGACAGCGATGGGCGATCATAGAGCGCGACATGTTCATCACCCAGACGAGTCATGACGACATCGGCGCCGCGTTCCTTCAGCTCGGCGTGTACTTTCCAGGCAATCTTGAGGTTTGCGTCCTTTTCCATCAGGCCCGTCGGCCCAATCGCCCCCGGATCGCGTGAATGCCCCGCATCGACGGCCACTGTGAGTCCTTCGAGATCATCCCTGACATACGGCGGCCGTTTGAATTCCAGCACAAACTGTTTGTTATCGTAGTGGGCATCGTATCCCCACACCGGTTGCGCCAACCTGAGATTGATGACATACACGCCGCGCTGCATCTGCGACCAAGTGATGTTCTCGATCAGATCATCATCGGGATCGTGCTCGATCCAGTCGGTATTCGACGTGGCGCCGAACAGGATCACGCGCACGTGATGCAAATCGTCATCGACGGTTATCTTGAACGGTATCCGCTCCGATGTTCCGACGCGGAATTGCACATCGTCACCGCTGACTTTGGTGTACATCCGCGCAATAAATGTTTCGGGAACCGGCGTGCCCTCCGGCAGCAGCCTGGTCTTATCTTGTTCAAGCCAGGCGATGTGTCCCGGCGCCAACTGCAAAATGGTCCACGGCCCTGCCTCACCCCACCAGCGGGTGCGCACACCGTACGGTTGAAAGATTGTGATATACCCCAGCCGCGGACCCATGCGCAGCGTCTGCACACTGTCAGTGAATTCAACCACCCGCGGCGGCAGATCATCGACGGGACGCAATCCGCCGGGTGCGGTTTCACGAACCGTACGGATCGTCGTGTCGATCGGCGTTGGTGGTCCGTAGTGCGTTGTGTAATGACGCTGCCGCGACTCCAGCCATTTCTTGGGTGGACCGGTCAGTTCAACCCGCACCATCAGCGTGTCGGCGCCCTCGATATCGGGGACTCTCCAGACACCGGTATAGCGGCCGCCCGATGGCGGTTGATCATACCGGGGACCGTCTTCGAGCAATGCGTCTTTGCGATATGTCTGGAAATCGGAATAGCGTTCGTGATGCTGCTCCGCCATGGGAAACGGTCCGAGTGAATCGACATCTCCGATAATCCAGTACCGGGCGTCACACCCGACGGTCCCGTCGCAGCGAATTTCGATTTCATCGCCGGCGCGAATCGTCCGGTTCCACATCGGGCGCACGTTGCGGATGATCACGCCGCTGTCGGGCGGAATCGGACGCGGATCGGCGATGGTGACCGGCAGGTCGAGTGAATCGAAATGGAATCCGTCGGTCGCACGCAGACGAAAGGTGAATTCGCCCTTGTCGACCGGCAGCCAGGCCAGGAAGCCACCGGTGCGGTGAATATCGATGAGATGGCCGTTGATTCGCAATGAGGCGCCGGGCGTGACCGAGCCAATCACGAACGTGGAATCGACGGGGCGGATGCGCTGGCCTTCCTTAGGATAGACCACATCAATGGCGGGAGGCGAGATCGGCCCGTGCTTCTTCCTCTCGGATTCGGCACTCGCCGTCGCGGCCAGGATCAACGCGACCGTGACAGCCAGTATAACGATCCTGTGTGCACGTAACCGTCTCATGACTCTATTGTACGTACTACGCCCCCACATCGTACCGTCCAAGTTATCGGCTTTCTGGACTCACGCAATAATTGATCGGGGGACGCTGGAGACCATTCCAATGTGAGTTATGCAAGCCCTGATGGCAAAGAGCGCCATCAGGGCCACATCTACGCAGGTACGGTTTCAGCGCTCACCTGATCACCTGATCAAAAAAACACCCCCGCTTGCGGTGCGGGGGTGTTTTGAGCGTCCGTGCGCTGTTCTGATATCCGTATCAGAAAGCCACTTTTACGGTAAAGTACTGATTGGCGTCGAACACATCTGTCTCGGTCCAGGCGTAATCGAATGACATATCGGTTTCACCCCACTGGAGGACGAGACCGCCGCCAAACGTTGCGCCATAGAGATAGGCATCCTGATCCGAGTAGGTGTATCCGGCCCGGAGGAAGAACGTCCCGTCATAGGAGTACTCCCCGCCGAAATGTCCTTCGTCGTTGTTGAACGTGTTGCTCTGGAATGCTCCGTAGAACATCATGTTATTGCGATTCTGCTGCCATGCTTCCCATGCCAGGCCCAGCTTCACGTGCGACGGCAATTCAAACGCCGACGATTGCTGACGGATGGTCTTGTCGGGCGAGTTGGGATCCTGTCCCGGAACACGCACGTCGCGCGAGAAGCCCTCGCCGCCGAACCGCATGTCGGGACCGTAGTTCTTCATCACAATCGCGAACTTCAGTCCCCGCCACTGCGGATCGTAGTCGAAGCCCAAATCGAAGGCGACACCCGTCGCGCGGGCGCGATCGATGCTCTCGGTGATGTAGTGCGTCGACAGACCGAAGGTGATACGATCGGTGAATCGGCGCGCCCAGTGGGCACCGATAACCGAAAATGTCGGTGAGTACATTTCACCGGTGCCATTGGGCTGGGCTTCCGTTGTCACGGCGATATCGCCCGTCGTGACAAACTTCGCCGAGAGTCCAAAGGAGCCGATCGAGCCGAAATGCGTCACCGCACCGAGATAGCTCTGGTTGATATCGGCGATATACGTCAGGTGCGAGAATTCCAGTTCGGTGCGCTCCGACATGGCAATCCCGGCAGGATTCCAGAACAGACCGTCGGTGCCCTTCGCGTTCACCAGCGACGCACCCGCCATGCCCATCATGCGGGCCGATACGGGCAGACGCAATTCATGTGCGCCCGCCGATCCGAGGCGTGGGGCGTTTTCGGCGACCGTGGTGTCCACACAACTCACCACCAGGGCAATCGCCGCCACGATGATTATAAGTCTCTTCATGGTTCGGTTTCTCCCCTCGCTCAATAGACATCCAATTGTTCGATCTCAACGAAGACCGCCATCTTACCCACGAACTCGGCCCCCGACATGTTATCTGTGACGACATAGATGTACATCCCCGACGAGACGAGGATGTCGTTCTCCGTCTGCAGATCCCACGTCGTGAACGTCGACGGGTTCTCTTTGGTCAGTGTCCGCACCAGGTCACCGCCCAGATTGAAAATGCGAATCGAGCACGATTCCGGGAGGTTGGTGAAGCGAACCTGACGTGCAAACTGATCCGGCTCGTAGGACGAAAACGCGTAATACGGATTCGGCACGACTTTGATCTGTGAGAGATCGTCGGCCACTTCCGCCGGTCCGCCCGAATCGACCGCCGGAGCGGTAAAGGTGAAGACATCAGCAGTCGAATTCACCTTGTTCGGGTGAATCGCAAACTCGTCTTCATCGGCGAACGGAACATTGCCGCGGCGATTGACCGTGAGCCAGTACATGACCGGCATCGGATCGTCGATCGCGTTCTTCATGTAGTCCGGATTGGGCGTCGTGGAGTAATCGTCGAGATAGATCCACAACCACTCACGCGGTCCATCGCTGGCGACGTTGTCGTATTCGTTGAAATCGCCGGGCCAATATTTTCCATCAACAAGCCCATTCACCGCGTTGTTCTCGAGATACCCAACCGCCAAACGGCGTGGTGGATCGGAATCCACGTCCCAGGCGGAAAGCGGCACGCTCTTGTTGTAGTCCTGGAACCCATAGGACCCATTTTCTTCGGTGATGATGTAGGGCTCGAATTCTGGTTGTGCCGGCTCTCCGGGACCCCGCAGATACCGATATCCGTACGACACATCCTCGTGGTTCGAATCGAAGGTTCCGTCCTCGGTCACCGGAGCCAGTTTCAGAACGACATTGACCAGATTAGCCGGTGAGACGGGGTCGCCGCCACCGAACACATCATGCGGCCCTCCCCATCCGATCGCTCCTCGGAAGCCTTCCCAATGGAAGCCATCCGCATTGGCCCAGGTAAAGCGGCGCGTACCGCTCGGGATGCTCCAACCCCATAGGCTCTCGGCAACACCATCGAATTCGTCTTGCGGCTTAACACCCGGGTCTGGACCAAAAACCTTGACCATCAAACCATCGAATATCGGTTTGTCGTCCGTACCGGTCTGGTCAGATTGTCCGGAAATCACTCGGGTATCGTCGGTGACGTCCTGCACAAACCACTCGAATCCGCCCGCGTCGTCGTCCTCGAAACCAACCTCATAGTCGTGGCC